>JBAZXJ010000205.1:0-3547 GCA_041659865.1 Candidatus Margulisiibacteriota bacterium
TATGGCCTATTTTGGCCAGAATACTTTTAGTACTGCTGAGATCAAGAACAGGGTGACCAGGAAAACTTACGAATCTTTCCAGCAATGGATCGACCAGGGGGAAACGATCAGCGAGAGCGAGGCTGATGAGATAGCTTCAGCGATGAAGAGCTGGGCTATAGAGAAGGGCGCGAATTTTTATACTCATTGGTTCCAACCGTTGACCGGCTTGACCGCTGAGAAACATGACAGTTTTCTGGATTACGGTGCCAGCGGTAAATTCATTGAGGAATTCAGCGGATCAAAACTGATCCAGGGCGAACCAGATGCCAGCAGTTTTCCTTCTGGCGGGATCAGGACAACCTTTGAAGCGCGTGGATATACTGCCTGGGACCCGTCCAGCCCTGCATTTATTATTGAGAACAAACTGGGCAAGACACTTTGTATCCCGACGATCTTCATTTCTTATCATGGTGAATCTCTGGACAAGAAGTTACCCTTGCTCAGATCAGAAGAAGCTATTCGCAAGGCCGCTTTGAGACTGGTCAAGCTTTTTGGTTCCAAAGCCAAGAAAGTATTCTCGACCTGCGGACCAGAACAGGAATACTTCCTGATCGATTACAAGTATTTCAGATTACGCCAGGATCTTTTGATGGCAGGCAGGACCCTGGTCGGCGCTTCTTCGCCGAAAGGCCAGCAGATGGAAGACCAGTACTTTGGTTCGATCAAGGAAAGAATGCTGGAATATATGCATGAGGTAGGCGTGGAAGCCTATAAGCTCGGGATCCCTGTGAAAACGAGACACAATGAAGTTGCCCCTCATCAATATGAATTCGCCCCGGTGTTCGAAGAATCCAATCTGGCCGCTGACCATAATCAGCTCCTGATGGACGTGATGAAAAAAGTTGCCAAGAGGCATGGGCTGGTCTGTCTGTTACATGAAAAACCTTTTGCCGGCATCAACGGCAGCGGTAAACATTTGAACTGGTCTTTGGCCGATGACAAAGGCTCTAATCTTTTGAATCCTGGAAAAACTCCGGAAGCTAACCTGCAGTTCTTAACGGTATTGGGCGCAGTCTTGAAAGCGGTACATAACCATGCTGACCTGTTAAGGGCCAGTGTTGCTTCTGCCGGAAATGAACACCGCCTTGGTGCTAACGAAGCTCCTCCGGCGATCATTTCCGTATTTTTAGGAGAACAGCTTTCGGTCATCCTGGACAATATCGAAGATGGAACAAAAGCCAAACTTAGCCGCAGGGACATTATGGACCTGGGCGTGGCCGGTCTGCCCAAATTTAATAAGGACGCTACGGACCGTAACCGGACTTCGCCTTTTGCTTTTACCGGAGCAAAGTTCGAATTTAGGGCGCTGGGTTCTTCCCAAAACATCTCGACCTCGATCATGATCGTAAATACGATCGTGGCCGACGCTCTGGATGCTATCGCCGATCGGATCGAAAAGATGCAGGTCAAGACCAAGGACTTTAACACTGCCGTGGTCAGAGTACTGCAGGAAGTATTCAAGGAGAGCAAGGCTATCCGTTTTGAGGGTAACAACTACGCTGACAGCTGGACCAAGGAAGCAGCCAAGCGCGGTCTGCCTAATGTACCTGCTACTACCAAGGCCCTAAAGGCCCTGGTCAAGCCGGAGAATATCAAGCTCTTTGAAAAATACAAAGTACTTGGCAAGGAAGAGCTGGCAGCCAGATACCACATCTGGGTGGACATTTATGTTAAGACCCTGGAGATAGAAGCCAATACCTTACGCGAGATGGTCGATTCCAATATCGTCCCCGCCGGCCTGGAATACCAGGGCATGCTGTCGCGTAATCTGCATGAATTGATCCAGCTGGTCAAAACAGCGGCGCTGAAACTGGACAAGAAAGCCCTGGACGATCTTAAAGATCATTTAAGCGCTGTAACCTCGATGATCTATTATGTGCGCAAGAATACCAGGGATATGGAAAAACTTCTGACCAAGGCGAGTTCATGTTCCGATGACATTAAAGCAGATATCTACTTTAATGAACTAAAACCGCTGATGGAACATATTCGTAAGCATTGCGATGCTTTGGAACGCGTGGTCGCCGATGAACATTGGGACCTGCCGAAGTATCGGGAGATGTTGTTCATCGACTAGGAAGGCACAAAGGCACTTAGGCACAGAGGCACAAAGTAAAATGAAGGGGCACGCGGCGCGTGCCCCTTTTGTTTTGAATAACCTCCTTCATTGCGAGGAGGCATCCGACTTGACGATCTCGGCTAAGGAGCCCCTTCCCTTTTAGACCTCTCCCCTAACCCCTCTCCGCAAGCCGATGCGGCTCGCAGAGAGGGGGAGAAAGGACGTTCCCTCCGTACCCGAGCCTAGAAGTTATTTACTTTAACGAGATTGCCACGTCGCCCCGATGCGCCTGCGCTGAAGCGCTATGGCGCACAAGCGCGGGACTCCTCGCAATGACGGGGCTGTGTTCCTGGTATTTTCCTTGCAAAAACCCCCGAACCCCTTCGATATATAAACGTATGTTACATAAAATAGTCCCTTTTACTGACCGCAAACAGTCCAGCCAGGCCAGGATAAATGAGATCGCCAGGTTATTCTCGCTGGATCCAAGGACCGTGTTTCATATCCTGGCTCATATTGTTGATCTTCCAGCAGACCTGGACCGGTCCAAAGGGCAAAGTGATATGCATGTCCACACCGACCTGTTCGATGGCCGGCATGGTAAACGTGAATTGCTCATGGCCGCTATGTATCTGGGACTGAAAGATATCTCCTTTACGGACCACAATATTTACGCGCCTATTACGAACAATGAGGCAATGATCGTCGAGGGTAAGCTTAAGGTCCACCCCGGTATCGAGCTTAGCGGCTGGCTGGGGGTAAGGCATAGAAGGCTGGACGTCCATTTGTTAGCTTATGATTTTGAACATACCAGAGAGATACAGCAAAGTATCCAGGACCATACCTACGCCCAGATCGAATTTCAGAAAAGTATCTTTGACAAGCAATGGCCAAAATGGATCGGTATGCGCAACATCAACGGTTATCCCCCCCAGTGGCAGAACGAACCGCCGGCAGTGATCTCTTACTACCAGATCGAAAGATATATCCGCAAACATACCAGGAGCGAAGCCCAGGTCAGGAACTTTATGGACAACTTCCGAGAGTCCATGCACAAGGGGAAAATGCATTTTGGTTCCTTTCGGGAAATTGCCCAGTTAGTCCATAACAGCGGGGGCAGTCTGGTCCTGGCCCATCCTTACCGGCTGATCGAAGACCTGCAAAAATATTTTTGTTCAGATAAACACGGCAATGCTTTGCAAATGTTTGTGGATATCCTGATCGAGCTGAAAGACCAGGGGCTGAACGGAGTAGAGGTGCAAAACTATACTCAGCCAGCCTGGGTCTCGAGATTAGCGGATATCATCGCAATGAATTTTTGCCTGTTGGGCACCACCGGTTCTGATTTCCACAAAAAGCCCTGGCAAAAGCTAGGTGTGTTCGGAAAAGAATAGTTGTCCCCTCTCCGGATTTACGTTAATGAAAACTCTGACCGCCTACGAAGAG
>JBAZXJ010000206.1:0-3516 GCA_041659865.1 Candidatus Margulisiibacteriota bacterium
CCATACCTGGCCTGAATACCGCTACGCAGCGTTAGATGTCTTCACCTGTAATTCCTTGCTCGACTCCAACCATATTGTCGACTACATCATTACTGAAATGAAATGCAAAAGCCCCTTGATCGTTGATATGAACAGAGGGACTTTTACCAAGGTGGAGAAGGAAGCGCTGGTGTCGTCATGGATGAAAGAGTAGAACACTGGATCTCCGAAAACCAGCTCTTTGAAAACGGACTATCTGATATCAAGCTCTCCCTAAGGGTCAAGAAACACTTATACTCCAAACGCAGTGATTACCAGCAGGTGGAAATATTCGATACCTGGGGTTACGGCCGGGTATTACAGCTCGACGGCGTCATGCAGACCACCGAAAAGGACGAATTCGTCTACCACGAAATGATCACCCATGTTCCGTTGTTGACCCATCCGGCACCAAAGAAACATCTGGTGATCGGCGGCGGGGATGGCGGCGCCTCACGGGAAGCCTTGAAACATCCTTTGGATATCTCCTATCTGGTCGATATCGATGAGGATGTGGTCAGTTCGTCCAAACAGTATTTAAGCAAGATAGGTTCAGAATTCGAAAACCCCAGATTGAAAGTTAATTGTACCGACGGCATCCAATTCATGCGCGACCGCAAAAAGGAATTCGATGTGATCTCGGTCGACTCCACCGATCCTATAGGTCCCGCGGTAGGCTTGTTCTCAAAAGAGTTTTACCAGGATGTCTTTAACGCTCTGACCGATGACGGGATAATGGCCTGCCAGTCAGAATCGCCTTTTTATTATCCGAACTTTATCCATGACCTGCATATCAAATTAGGGGAAATATTCCCGGTAGTAAGGTTATATACCGCAGTTATCCCGACCTACCCTGGGGCATATTGGTCCTGGACGCTGGCTTCAAAGAAACATGACCCCCTGGACTTGCCTTTAGCGGAACTGCAACAACGGATGGCCAGGCGCAAGATCAACGGGCTGAAATGGTTCTCCCCGGAAATTTATAAAAGCTCTTTTATTCTTCCGCCTTTTGTGCAACAATTACTGCCTAAAAAGAAATAGCAAAGGAAGGTTCAAAATGTATAACATAGCAGTGCTCCCGGGAGACGGGACCGGTACCGAAGTTGTTAACGAGGGGCTAAAGGTCTTAAAGGCGGTCAGCGATAAATACAAGATAAAGTTCAATTTTACCCATTATGACTTTGGCGGCGAACGCTATATCAGAACGGGAGAGGTCCTGCCGGCCAATGCGGCCGAGGAACTAAAGAAACACCATGCTATCTTCCTGGGCGCTATCGGCCATCCTGATGTCAAGCCTGGTATCCTGGAAAAGGGGATCTTGCTCAAGCTGAGATTTGACCTGGACCAATATATCAATTTAAGACCGGTCAAGCTCTACCCTAACGTTTATACTCCGATCAAGGATAAAACGGCCGCAGATATCGACTTTGTGGTCGTACGCGAGAATACAGAAGGAATGTATTGCGGAGCCGGCGGTTTCCTGAAAAAAGGGACTGCCGATGAGGTCGCGATCCAGGGATCAACTCCCGCAAAGGCGTGGAGCGCTGTATCCGCTATGCCTTCGAATTCTGCCGCAAGCGTAATAAACGTAAACAACTGACCATGGTCGGCAAAACTAACGTGCTTACTTTCGCCTGGGACTTGTGGGAGCGTACTTTTCTGGAAGTAGCCAAGGAATTTCCTGATATCAAGGCTGACTATGCCCATGTTGATGCTACCTGCATGTGGTTCGTGAAGAATCCGGAATGGTTTGACGTTATCGTTACCGATAATATATTTGGTGATATAATCACTGACCTCGGAGCTATGATCCAGGGTGGGATGGGTATCGCCGCCGGCGGGAATATCAATCCGCAGGGTGTATCTATGTTCGAACCTATCGGCGGTTCGGCGCCGAAATATACCGGGATGAATGTGATCAATCCATTAGCGGCTATAGGTGCTGCCCAAATGATGCTGGAAACTCTTGGCGAGGATAAAGCGGCCGCCGCTATTGAAAAAAGTATAATTGTCGCTGTCTCCAAAATGGCCAGTATGTCCGCGGGCAAGATGGGCTTTTCGACTTCGGAAGTCGGGAACATGGTCGCCAGCGGCATATAACATGCCCGACAAGATAGATATCCTTGGCGTTAAGATCGATGACCTGACCATGCCGGAAGCTGTGGCCAAGGTAGACGAATACGTCCAGTCTTTTCAACCGCATTTGATAGTTACGCCCAACCCCGAGATCATAATCTCTACCAAGACCGATCAGGAGATAAAAGATATTGTTAATAGTGCGGCCCTGGCTCTCCCTGACGGAGTTGGTGTCGTTTTGGCGGGCAAACTGCTCAATACACCGTTTCAGTCCAGAGTCCCCGGTATCGATCTGATGGAGAATACCGTTAGGCTGGCGGCTGAAAAGAGTTACGGTATCTATCTGCTTGGCGCCTCGCCGGCAGTGGTCCAGATCGCGGCCAAAAAACTGCAAGGGCAATATCCCCAGTTAAGGGTCGTTGGGACAATGCACGGTTATTTCAAGACGGAAGAAGAGGAGCAAGAGGTCATCGCGGATATCCTGGAGGCCAAACCGGATATTTTATATATCGGCATGGGTTCGCCGCGCCAGGAAAAATTAGCTGCCAAGTATTTGCAGAAACTCCTGGTGCCTGTTATTATCTGTGTCGGCGGTAGTTTTGATGTTATCTCCGGATACTTGAAACGAGCCCCCAAATGGATGCAGAAAACCGGTCTTGAGTGGTTATTCCGTTTCTTTCAACAGCCCTCGCGCTGGAGACGGATGCTGGCTCTGCCCTGGTTCCTCTGGCTGGTGTTCAACTCAAGAAAGGGTGATCAAAAATGAAGTTCGCTTATTTTGAAGGAAAGATCGTCCCGTTCGAAGATGCCAAGATCAGCGTCATGACCCATGCCTTTAACTATGGCACAGGGGTCTTTGAGGGTATCCGCGGTTACTGGAATCCCGAAAAGAAACAACTTTATATCTTAAGGCTGGAACAACATTATCAGCGCTTGCAAAATTCCTGCAAGATCTTAAATATCAAGCTGGACCTATCCGTAGAACAGCTTTGCAAGATCACCAAAGAACTGGTAGCGAAGAACGGCTATCAGGAAGATGTTTATATCAGACCGCTGGCCTATAAATCGTCCAAGGTCATCGGCGTAAAACTGCATGGTCTGGAGGATGACCTGGTGATCTTCTTGTCGCCTTTCGGCGCTTACCTTGATACCTCAAAAGGTATTAAGGCCTGCGTATCTTCCTGGACCAGACTTAGCGACAACATGATCCCGGCCAGGGCCAAGGTTACCGGCGCCTACGTTAATTCTGCTTTTTCCAAGTCCGAAGCGATGCTTGATGGCTATGATGAAGCCATTGTTTTAAACCGCAAGGGCCATGTCGCCGAAGGCAGTGCCGAGAATATCTTTCTGGTCAGGGACGGCGCTTTGATAACTCCTTCGGTCAATGAAGATATACTGGAAGGTATAACTCGTAATACCGTG
>JBAZXJ010000207.1:0-3509 GCA_041659865.1 Candidatus Margulisiibacteriota bacterium
GGATTGGCTGGTCAAAAAACGCCAGCAATGGCAGGCCCCGCCAGACCTCGTCGCCAGAGCTATCCTGCAATTTAAAGAAGTGGTCAGAAAGAATATGCAGGCTGACGACTTTCGGAAAGTCGATGAAGTGCTTGAGCTGATCGGTTGGGGTTTTACCCAGCGTTATTTCAATGAAATAGTCAGCGTATTAATGGCAACCCAAACTGAATTGGAACAGCGAGTTGCCGAACGTACCCAGCGCCTGGAGGTCTTAAATCAGCAGATCCAGGAATGGAACAGGGCCCTGGAGCTTAACATTCAGGACCGCACCAGGGACTTGCTGGCCGAGCAAAAAAAGCTGACCACGATCATCGAGAATATTTCAGACGGTATCCTGGTAACTGATTTCGAGAACAAGATCAGCCAGGTCAACCTGGTAGCCAAAAAGATCCTGGGCATCAAGCAAAAGAACGTACAGAACAAGCATGTGCTGGAGTTCATTAGCTCAACCGTTTTCCTAAAAGCTGTTTCGGATACGATCGATCAGGGCCCTGGGGTGGTCATTACCAGGGACATCGAGCTGGCCGGAGCCGGTGGCAGAAAAAAGATCGTACAGGTCTATGCTACTTTGGCGATCAACGAGAATAGGGAGCCGATGGTCGTGATCAGTGTATTGCGGGACATCACCTCGGCCAGGGAGCTGGAAAACGCCAAGGCCGGTTTCTTAAATACCGCGGCTCACGAACTGCGCACGCCGCTGACCAGCATTATCGGCTTCATCAGCCTGCTGATGGACCCCGGCTTTGGCAAGCTGGATAATACCCAAAAGGACTTTTTGGGTTCCGCGCTTAAGAATTGTTACACCCTCAAGCATCTGATCAATGACCTTCTGGAGCTGACCCGCATCGATGCTGGCAAGATGCAGTTAAAAATAGAAAAAATTGCCGCCGGAGCGCTGTTGTCCGAAGTGTACCGGACCTGCGCAGAACAGGCTAAGCAAAAAAAGATCCAGCTGATCCTAAAGAAACCGCCCCAGAAGATGATCTTTTTTTATGGCGATAAAGTGCGCTTGCGCCAGGCTGTTCACAACCTTTGCGACAATGCGATCAAGTTCACGGCCAAAGGCTCGGTCACCATCGCCTACCGTCAGGTCCAGGGTCTTCTGGAAATATCGATCAAGGATACCGGGATCGGGATCGCCGCCAAGAACCAGCCCTATATTTTTGACCGCTTTCGGCAGATCGATAATTCCTCAACTCGAGCCTATGACGGCACCGGACTGGGCCTGGCGGTTACCAAGGCCCTGGTCGTCATGCATCATGGCACTATCGAGGTCAAAAGCAAGGTCCGCCAGGGAGCGACCTTTCTGGTCAGAATACCGCTTAAACAGCCCGAGGATAAGGCCGAATAGTTCTATTTGTATTATTGGGCCGTTTTGTTATATACTTATCGCATGAGTCCAAGCTTGATCGACCGCCTAAACAACAACGACAACGTTCACGTCGGGCAGTATACTGTTCTGGTCGTCGACGACAATCCCGATATAGTTAAATTAATAACCGCCTATCTGCGAGGGGGGATCTATAATATTTTAGCCGCCTACGACGGCAAAGAAGCGATGGAGGTCATCGCCAAGACCAAGCCGGACCTGATGCTGCTGGATATTATGATGCCTAACCTGGATGGTTTCGGCGTTGCTCAAAGGCTTCATGACGAAGGAATTACCATCCCGATCATCGTGCTTACCGCCAAGGACCTGGATCTAAACGAGCAAAAACTTTTGGAAAAACTTGGCGTCAGGCAAACCATTACCAAAGATATCATCAACCGCAATCTGCTTCTGGAAAGTATTCAAAAGCAACTGGCTTAAACCAAAAGCTTATGAGCAATTGTCTTTTCTGCAAAATTGCCTCCAAAGAAATATCAGCAGACTTTATTCTTGAAACAGCAGAGCTTTTTGCCATTAAAGACATTGCCCCTCAGGCTCCGGTGCATTTATTGATCATTCCCAAAAAACATCTAGCCAGCCTGCTTGACCTATCGGCCGCTGATCAATCGTTGATCGCCCATATACATAGCGCGGCGATCGAGCTGGCAAAGCAATTCGGTTTGGCCGAGAACGGTTTTCGTCTGGTCAACAATTGCCTGGGCGATGGCGGACAAGCCGTGCCTCATCTTCATTTCCATTTATTAGGCGGCAGAAAAATGACCTGGCCGCCGGGATGATTAAGGAGCAAGAAATAGGAAGTAAAGAGTAAGGAAAGAGGCGTCCTGATGAAGAAGAGACTATTAACTTCCGTGTTCTTTTTGTTCTGCGTGTGCTCTGCTTTGGCTCTGGATATTCGTACCGGGGAGAAGGTCGTCGTTGAAAAGGGCGCTTATGTCTACGACAACCTTTTGCTGGTCGGCGAAGTTGTTCACATCAAAGGCGTAGTGGTCGGCGACGTTATTGCCATTGGCTCCGATATCATCATCGACGGCATCATCAAGGGAGACCTGCTGGCTGCCGGGGGTAAAATAACCTTTAATTCCGCCAGGGTCTCCGATGTCCGCTTGCTGGCCAAAGAGGTCAGCTTTAAGGCGCTGATCAGGGGCGCGCTCTACGCCGTAGCCGGCGATCTGCAGGTCTTGCCTAACTCCTACATAGACCGCGCGCTGGTAGCATATGGCGGCCAGTTAAAGATCGGCGGGCGGATCAACGGTGACGTCAGCCTGACCGGTCTGACCGCAGAAATAGTAGAGGGGACTGTTATCAAGGGTAATTTGACCAGCGTGACCAGCGGAGGCGAGACCCGTATCGCCAAGGAGGCCATCGTTGTCGGCCATAAGAACATCAGCCAAAAAAAGACCGAGCTTGAGCTGATCAAAAAAGAATTCTGGGGCGTGGTCTTGATCGGTCAGATCCTGGGCTTTTTGGCTTCGTTCGTCTTTGCCTTTTTTCTGATCATTTTTGCGCCTAATTATATCCGCAAGGTGAACAGCGACATAACACAAAAGCCCTGGCGCTGTGCAGGATTCGGCTTGTTGAACCTGCTGGTTACGCCGCTAATGGCGCTGATCTGCCTGGTCTCTATTATTGGCATTCCGATCGGGGTGGTCATGCTCTTTCTTTATTTTATCGGGATCTATTCTACCAAGATCTTTGTCAGTATTTGGCTGGGTGCTTTGATCCTGGAAAAGGTTAACCACACTAAGAAATCCTCTTTGCTCTGGGGACTTGCGCTTGGGGTGCTGGTGTATACCCTCTTGCTGAAGATCCCGATCCTGGGCTGGATCATTGGCCTGGCCGGACTACTGGTCGGCATGGGGGCCTTGTCCCTGTCCAAGGCAGAGGCTATCCAGGAAATGAAGGCCAAGGGGATCATTTAGAAAACATCGCCGGCCACTGAGCTTGTCGAAGTGCCGGAGTGGAGATGAGCGGGCATTGCTTCGGCAATGGGCGCTTCGACAAGGCTCAGCGCAAGCAGGCTCAGCGACCATTCATCAATAGGCCTGTTGGTATCTTTGCTGCATCCGGCGCAGTTCTTCTT
>JBAZXJ010000208.1:0-3471 GCA_041659865.1 Candidatus Margulisiibacteriota bacterium
TTGAGAAATGGATAGAAAAGTCCCATGGCGTTACTGCCTCCGCCGACACAAGCCAGGAGAATATCCGGCAGTCTTTTTTCCTTGACCAGGATCTGTTTTTTTGTTTCCCGGCCGATCACCGACTGGAAGTCCCGGACGATCATCGGGTAGGGATGGGCACCGACCACGGAACCAATGATATAAAAAGTATTCTTAACATTGGCCATCCAGTCCCGAAAGGCTTCGTTGGTAGCGTCCTTGAGGGTACGGGACCCAGCGTTTACCGGACGAACTTCGGCCCCCAGGAGTTTCATTTTATAAACATTTAAAGCCTGGCGTTTAATATCTTCTTCCCCCATATAGACAACACAGTCCAGGCCAAAGAGAGCGCACACTGTGGCGGTGGCGACGCCATGCATACCCGCGCCGGTCTCGGCGATGATCCTTTTTTTACCCATTTTTCTGGCCAGCAATACCTGTCCGATGGTGTTATTTATCTTATGGGCTCCGGTATGGTTCAGGTCCTCGCGTTTTAAATAGATCTTTGCTCCGTTAAGTTTCTTGCTTAGTCGGTCGGCTAGATACAGAGGAGAAGGGCGGCCGACATAGTCGGCTAAATAGCCGGCAAGTTCTGCGTCAAAAGAACTGGACTGGCAGATCTTTAAATACTCTTTTTCCAGTTCAAGCAAAGCGGAGATCAGGGTTTCTGGAACGAAGCGGCCGCCGAATTTTCCAAAATGTCCGGAGGGGTCTGGTTGCTTGTACATAATGGTCATTATATAAAGACCAGCGGTATTGGTCAAAATAAATTAATTTGTGATATACTTCGTCCAATTAATTTACAAGGAGAA
This sequence comes from Candidatus Margulisiibacteriota bacterium, assembly GCA_041659865.1. Taxonomy (GTDB): domain Bacteria; phylum Margulisbacteria; class JBAZXJ01; order JBAZXJ01; family JBAZXJ01; genus JBAZXJ01. The sequence goes on from JBAZXJ010000208.1 coordinate 831, forward strand.
TTTATGAAAGGTGTTGTACTGGCTGGTGGTACAGGCTCACGGCTTTTTCCTCTGACCAAGGTCACCAATAAGCATTTATTGCCCGTCGGCCGCAAGCCTATGATCTACTATCCGATCGAAAAAATGCTTAAAGCAGGGATCAAGGATATTCTGATCGTTACCGGCCTGGAACATATGGGGGATATCGTTAATCTACTTGGCAGTGGCAAGGATTTTAAATGTCGCTTTACCTATCGCGTTCAAGACGAAGCAGGAGGGATCGCTCAGGCTTTGGCCCTTGCTGAGGATTACGTCGGTCAAAAGAAATGTATCGTCATCCTTGGCGATAATATTGTTGAAGATGATATCGCTCCCTATGTTAAAAGCTTTATGGCCCAGGAAAATGGTGCCAAGGTCCTGATCAAACAAGTCGAAGATCCTGAACGCTTCGGTGTTGCGGAGATCTCAGGGCAAAAGATCGTGAGCATAGAGGAAAAACCTGAACTACCCAAAAGTAATTATGCGGTTACCGGCTTTTATATGTATGACAATAAGGTCTTCGAGGTCATCAAAACCCTCAAGCCTTCAGGCCGGGGAGAATTTGAGATCACAGATGTGAATAACGCCTATATCAAGGCCGGAACAATGACCTTTGATGTCCTCAAGGGCTACTGGACCGACGCCGGGACCTTTGAATCGCTGAGTAAGGCGAATGAGTTAGTAAGCGACTAGTAGAACGCAGAAGTAAAGAATTAAAGAAATAAAGAAGTATCTTTTGCTCCTTTAATTCTTTACTTCTTTACTTCTTTGAACATTATTTAGAAAGGTAATCGCCATGATCAAAGACGTGCTAACGAAACCACTCAAAGTCATCTGCGACGAACGCGGGCGCCTGATGGAGATCATTCGCAGTGATGATGAACTCTTTCTTAAATTCGGTCAGTCCTATGCCACGACCGCCTATCCCGGCGTAGTCAAAGCCTGGCATTACCATAAAAAACAGTATGATAATTTTGTCTGTGTCAAAGGGATGATGAAAGTCGTGCTTTTTGACGGCAGAGATGATTCTCCGACCAAAGGAGAGGTAAATGAGTTCTTTATAGGTGAGCATAATCCGCTGTTATTAAGGATACCTCCCAAGGTGATGCATGGTTTCAAATGCATCAGCGAAACGGAAGCGATGGTCATAAATTATCCTACGGAACTTTTCGATTATAAGGTCCCTGATGAATTCCGCTTACCGGCCCATGATAAAAGTATTCCCTATGACTGGAGCAGGAAGGACGGCTAGTTATGCCTACGAAGACGATCTTGATCACTGGCGGAGCCGGTTTCATCGGTTCCAATTTTCTGCGCTATATGCTGCCGAAATATCCTGAGTATTCCCTGATAAATTTTGATGCTTTGACTTACGCCGGTAATCTGGAGAATCTTACGGAGGTTGAAAAAGCGGCGAATTATCGTTTTCTCAAGGCGGATATTACCGATCGGACCGCTGTGGAAAAGGTCTTTCTGGATCATAACCCAGATATCGTTGTGCATTTTGCCGCTGAATCGCATGTTGACCGCAGTATCAATGATTCTTCTCCTTTTGTCAGAACGAATGTGCTGGGGACCCAGATCCTGCTGGATGTGGCCAGGCAGAGCTGGAAAGGGGACAGTGCCAAGCGTTTTATCCATGTCAGTACTGATGAAGTATACGGTTCGCTGGGGGCTACTGGTTATTTTACCGAGTTAACTCCGCTGGCCCCGAACAGTCCATATTCAGCCAGTAAGACCGGTTCGGATCTTTTGGTCAGGGCATATTTTGAGACCTATGGATTTCCAGGGATCATCACACGCTGTTCTAATAACTACGGACCTTATCAATTTCCTGAAAAACTGGTGCCTTTAATGATCAGTAACGCTATGACCGACAAAGCTTTGCCGGTATACGGCGACGGTCTTTATGTCCGGGATTGGCTGCATGTCCTGGACCATTGCCGGGCGATCGATACGGTCCTGCATCTGGGCCAGCCTGGAGAAGTTTATAATATCGGCGGAAATAACGAGTGGAAAAATATTGATATTGTTAAGTTGATCTTAAAGATATTGAATAAACCAGAAAGCTTGATCAGTTACGTTAAAGATCGTCCCGGTCATGACCGCCGTTACGCTATAGATGCCGGCAAGATCAAAAAAGAACTCGGCTGGGAACCAAAATACACCTTTGAACAAGGGATAAGTGAAACGATCAGCTGGTATCAAAATAACCGCGCTTGGTGGGAAAAGGTCAAGACCGGAGAGTACCTGGAATATTATAAACAACATTATGGCCATTGACCCAAATTCGGCTGAACTTACGCTCCTGAAAAGTAAATTCTTGTTCGATGAACCTCTGGCCAAACATACTGCGTTGAAGGTCGGCGGTCCCGCCAAGATCATGGTCGAGCTAAACGATGAGACTGAACTCCCCAAACTTCTGATCCTTGCCAAAAAGCAAAACTATCCTTTCCTGGTCCTGGGTAATGGTTCGAATATATTGATCTCGGACCTCGGTTTTCCTGGAATGGTCGTTAAGCTTAACTCAAGGATAGAAGCACAAGAACAAGGACCGTCGCTGATACTTGATGTTTCAGCTGGAACTGCTCTTGGTGAATTGCTCAACTATTGCGCCCAAAAG
>JBAZXJ010000209.1:0-3449 GCA_041659865.1 Candidatus Margulisiibacteriota bacterium
CTCCAGCTTAAAGTGAATATCTCCCAATACGGTACAAGCCATTTCAAGATAGTCCGCTCTGTCCAGTATAACCCAGCGGCCGGGTATGCTCAAATACTTCTTCAGGCTTTCGGGATCAGAGAGCAGCTCGATCTTGTGCCGGGAGTAGAATACCGCCCGCGGCTCAACATACTTGTATTGTCCTATTTGCTGGCCGGCGGACATTGTCTGCAGGAGCTGCCGGCCGATCTCATTGATCGACTTGTCCTTTTCGGTTTGCGGCAGGATGGTGGTCAGAAGAATAGCAAAGAAAATGACCTGAACCCCTATGATCACTATAAGCGAAAGCTTGGGCTTGAAGAAAGTGAACAGGCCAAGGATAGCCGAGCCGGCCAGTAGCCAGAATAGAGGCTGAAAGGAACTAAGCAATAAGGGAGATTCTGAAGGTGAGACATTGTTCACTACATAGTAAATGACGCCTGAAAAAACAATAGCCAGCAAAGAGTATAGCACGATCCCGGACAGGATCAGTCCTCGCCCTGCCCTGGATAATGCCTGCCATGCTTTGGTATCCAATAAAGCACTTAGCTTTGCTCCAAGTAGCAGAGAGAGCATCGGAAAGACAGGGAAGATATAACCAGGAAGTTTGCTCTGGGAAAAAGAAAAGAAAACAAAGATGAACACTATCCAGGCCCAGAAAAAAGTCTTAAGGAACTTCGTGTCCTTATCTTGATGTTCTCCCTTGTCACGAGCAAGCACCGGTAGAAAAGCACACCAGGGGAATAATCCGACCAACAAGGTCAGAATATAGAAATACCATGGTGCGCCATGCTGTTCAATAGCTTTGGTAAAGCGGGCAATATTTTGATAACCAAAAAAGTCACTAATGAATACAGCACCGTTTGCCAGATACGCAGCCAGATACCAGGGAACGGACACTACTAGAAATATGCCAGCGCTAACTAACACTCTTTTATCCAATAAACGCTTAACGTCTTTGCTGATCAAAAGCGCGATTAGCATAACGACCAGGGGGAAAAGCAGGCCTACCGGACCTTTCACCAGCACGGCGACCCCGGAGGTAGCCGCTGCCAGGTAGAAGTTCCCCCAATTATTCTCCCTATACCATTTGAGCAAAAAGAAAACACACAAAGTCAGCCAAAACGTCAGCGCGGTATCCATCATCGCGGTTCTGGACTGAATGACGTTCTGAAAACTGGTCAGCATGATCAGTGCTGCAATAAAACCGACTTTCCTGTGCCAAAGATAACTGCCCATGATAAAGACCAGGAAAACCGTGGATAAGCCAAAGAGTGCCGGCCAAAGGCGGACGATGGTTTCATTTATGCCGAATATTTTGTAGCTTATAGCGGTCAGCCAGAAATACAAAGGAGGCTTATCAAAACGAGGGGCATAGTTATAGTGAGGTGTGATGAAATTACCAGAATCATGCATCTCTCTGGCGATCTCGCCATAGATCCCTTCATCTCCCTGCCATAGAGAAGGCTGGCCTAACTGCCAGAAGATCAGGGCGAAGCCCAGGACCAGCAATAAAGCAAGATACTTCCAGTTGTCGCGGAAATAATTCATCATGTTCAATAGCTAAAAGCAGCGAAGGAAACACCTAAGATGATCAAGATCCCCACGATCCAGCAATACCAGGAAAAATAACTGATTTTATGTTTCTGGATCAGACCCATGAATAATTTTATGGCCACTAAGCCAGTAAGCATGGCGGCAGTGAAGCCGATCAGCCCTGGCAGGATATCGATGGTCGTGATCTCTTTGGCTTTCAGCAAGCCAGCGCCAAGGATCGCTGGCACAGATAGCAGAAAGGAAAATCTGGCCGCGATATCTCGGTTAATTCCGCGGCCCAAAGCTACGGAGATCGTCGTACCGGACCTGGAAATACCAGGCAGGATAGCTACCCCCTGTCCTATGCCAATGATCAAGGCATCGAACCAACCGAATTCTTTAAGGGATTTTTTTGCCTTGGTGTATTTTTCAGCCACCCAGAGGATGCAGCCGGTGATGATCAGAAAAAAACCGACCCAAAGCAAGGACTGGAAGAAAGATTCGAAGAAGTCCTTCAGGAAAAAGCCCATAAAAGCGGTCGGAATGGAAGCCAGGACGATCAGCCAGATATATTTTTGTTCTTTGGTCAGGATCTGCCAGATGTCCTTGCTGAAGTAGACCAGTACGGCACAGACCGTGCCTAAATGCAGCAGCACATCAAAAGCTACCGATGGTTCAGGTAAATGGAAGACCGTTGGCACGATGATCAGATGCGCGGTACTACTGACCGGCAGGAACTCCGTTAGTCCCTGTACCGCTCCCAAAATAAGCGCGGAGATCATATCCATAATTAGATCTTGATCTTCTTAAAGGACGCCAGCAAAGGCGAAGCAATAAAGATCGAAGAATAAGCGCCGGTAGCTATCCCAAAGAACAACACCAGGGCAAAGGTCTTGATCGTCGCTCCGCCGAAAATGATCAAACAAAGGATCGCCAGCAGAACGGTCATCGTAGTATTGATCGACCGGCTCATGGTCTGGGTCAGGCTTAAGTTGACCAGGTCATGGAAAGTCATCCCCTTCTTAAAGATGTTCAGATTCTCTCTGACCCGGTCAAAGATCACGATAGTATCATTGATCGAGTAACCGAGAATGGTCAGAATAGCGACCACGACAGCAAGGTCTATTTCCAAACGGAACAAGGCAATAAAACCAATGGTGGTGAAGGCATCGTGGGCCAGGGCCAAAATAGCGGCTAAACCGGACCAGAACTCGAAACGGAAAGTTATATAGACCAGAAGAGATAAAAGCACGATCAGCACGATCCAAACTGACTGGCTTTTTAATTCGTCACCGATCGCCGGACCGATACTGTCCACTTCCAGGATCTCCATCCCAGTTAGATTACGCCCGATCTGATCAAGTAAAGCCGTCCTTTTGGCTTGGTCCAATTCGGTCATTCTGACCAAAAAAGTATTCGTAGATTCCTGACCAATTTTCTGTACGGTATATTTTTCAATGCCGAATTTCTGAAGTTCGCTGCGAACATCGGCCAGCTGGACCTGTTCGGAGAACCTGACCATCAGGTTGGTCCCTCCGGTAAAGTCGATACCCACGTTGAGCCCGTTGAACACAATCGCTAACAAACCTGCTACTATAACTGCTAGGGACAAGGTGTACCAAAGCCAGGTTTTCTCCAGGATCTTGAATACTTTTGGTTTATCGGACGCTGTCTGTTGTACTGCCATTTTATTATTTCCTCCTTATATTACTGCAAGACCAGTTTTTTACTCTTGAACAACTCTGAGCCGGCCATAGAATCCATCAGGATCCTGGTCACGGTTATCGACGAGAACATACTGACCAAAATACCGATGATCAGAACGATGGCAAAACCCTTGATCGTCCCGGTACCCAGCCAGAGCAAGGGCAATACGGCCATGATCGTCGTAATAT
>JBAZXJ010000210.1:0-3432 GCA_041659865.1 Candidatus Margulisiibacteriota bacterium
TTATTGGCGCACCAGTGAATTCCCGAAACATGGCTTTAGCAAGGAAAAGCAGATCGGTTTTATTGCTCAGGAAGTAGAAAAGGTGCTCCCGGAGCTGGTCGCCACCGACAAGGAAGGCAATAAGTTGCTCTCCTATGAGAAGCTAACCCCGGTCCTGGTCGAAGCTATCAAGGAACTGAACAGGAACATCGTATCTCTACAGGCAGAGAACAATACTCTCAGGACCGACAACAAGAAAGAGATTGAAAGAATGAAGAGCCGCCTGGCGGTCTTGGAGAATAAATGAACGTAAGGGCGGACCTGTGTGTCCGTCCCCTCATAACCAATGAAAAATATGATCCTAATCGGCTTCATGGGTACAGGCAAGACGACCATCGGCAAACTGCTGGCCGAGAGGCTTGGCTATCAGCTTATCGATACTGACGAATTGATCGTGCAAAAAGCCGGCAAGGCCATCAGCGCGATCTTTGCCGAGGATGGCGAACCAGTGTTCCGTGACCTGGAACATACCGTGCTCAGGGGGCTGCTGGGTGAGCAAAAGAAGGTCATTGCCACAGGTGGCGGGATCGTCCTAAGGCAGGAGAACAGGGAATTGTTGAAGCAGATCGGCAGGGTAGTTTTGCTGGAAGCCGATCCCGAGGCGATAATCTCCCGGTTGAAGGACGATAATTCACGGCCTTTACTGCAGGGAACCAATGAGGAAAAGATCAAGAAGCTCAACGATATTCTGGCCGTGCGCCATCCTTTGTATGAGAAAACTGCGGATCAGGTCATCGATACGACGGGGATGACGGTGGGGGAAGTCGTGGAGAAGATAGTATCAAGCATATAGTATACAACGTTCAGGGCCACCACCACCTCACCTGGATTACCGCTTTTGCGGGAAGGACACATTAAAATAGTCGCGCAGCGACACCGCAAATCCGCAATCCGCAATCCAAAATCCGCATTATTCGATCAATCGTTGCCCCTCCGAAAACAACCCCTCCGCCTCTTGCTCATTAGCCGCTTCAACATAAATGCGCACCTTTGGTTCGGTCCCTGAAGGTCTGATCATCAGCCAACTATTATCAGTAAAGACGAACTTGAAACCGTCGAGGGTAATTATCTCGGCGATCGTGCGCGAACCGATCTGGTCGCCGACTTTGAACTTGCTTAAAGTAGTTGCCAGTTTCTGTTTTTGTTCAGCGCTGATCGGCGCAGCGAATCTTTTTGGGACGAACACTCCGTATTTATCATGAAGCATTTTTAGATATGCGCCCAAAGGTTTGCCGGTACGCAGGGTGATCTCCAGAGCCAATAAAGCGCCGATGACCCCGTCCTTTTCCAGCGTATGGTTGCGCAAGGTTATCCCGTCACTCTCTTCGAAAGCGCAAACAGCCTGGTCGTTCTTTAAGTATTTTCTAAAGTTCTTGAAGCCTACCGCGGTTTCGAAGATCGGCCGGCCCAGGTCTTTGGCAATGGTGTTGACCAGGTTGCTGGTGGCTACGGATTTGGCGATCCCGCCAGGCCATTGCCTGTTGGTAGCTAAATAATGAAAAGCAATGGCGCCGAAAGCGTTCATGTCGATATCAGCAGTCCCGTCCGTAAAGCGCACACGGTCTCCATCCGGGTCCAAGATCACCCCCAGTTTTAACGGGGTACTATATTTGCTTAATTCGCTGAACAGGAGCTGCAAGTTCTCTGCGGAAGGTTCCGGCTTGATCCCGCCAAATAAAGCATCCGGTTTATTTCTTAAAGCAGGGAAGGGCAGTCCTTTCAATAGAAGTTCCAGATAACCGGCGGAAGCGCCGTGGACATTGTCAGTGATAAAGGTGATGTTCTTGGGATCATAGTTCTTTCTAATGAAGTCAAAGTCGATCACCCCGCTGTTGAGCAAAGCGTTAACGTAGACCGGCATTGATTCGAATTGATAGATCAACTTGTCATGTTCGGCCGGGATATATTTGGCATAAGAACCGCCCGCCATTAACTGTTCAGCCTTGGCTTCGATAACGTTGGTTAGAATTGGGTCGGCAGTACCGCCGTCAGCGGGATTGAATTTAAGTCCCTGGTACTCAAAGGGATTATGGCTTGGAGTGATATTCACGGAACCAGCAAAGTCCTTGATCACAACGGTCAGCGAAAGGTCGGGGGTGATCGATGGATTACCTATAAGGTAAGCATGGATACCGTTGGCAGCAAATACTTCGGCCGCGGCTCTGGCAAATTCTTTGCCCAGAAATCTTGTGTCCCGGCCGATCAGGATACCTTTCTCCTGTACAGCAGAAAAATTTGGCAGGCCGGTCTCTTTGAAGTAGACCTCGGTCTTCATCATTTCCACGATGGCCTGAATAGCTATTTTTACGTTTTGAACAGTATAGGTTTCGCCGATGACCGCGCGCCAGCCGGAAGTCCCGAACTTGATTTCAGTTTTTACTAACGAGGTCTTGGCTTGTTCTTCGAGCTTGGCCAGCAATTCATTTACTTTGCTACTCTTGGGATCAGCTTTGATCTCCGACCATTCCTTGCTCATTTACCCCGATGCTCCTTGTCTTCTAGTTAAAAAGATCCAGCCCGAAGAATTCCTTGTTCGATTCGGTCTTCTTTAAAAAGCCGATCAGTTCAGCCGCGTCATTGGTATCATCCATGTTCTTTCTAAGCATAACGACCTTGGCTAAAGTATCCTTGTCCAGGAGCAATTCTTCTTTTCTGGTACCTGAAGATACGATATCTATTGCCGGGAAGATTCTTCTATTTGCCATATTACGGTCCAGATGTAGTTCCATGTTACCGGTACCCTTGAATTCTTCATAGATCACGTCATCCATTCTACTGCCGGTATCGACCAGCGCAGTAGCCAGGATAGTCAGCGAGCCGCCGAATTCAATGTTTCTCGCACCACCAAAAAAGCGTTTTGGTTTATGCAGACAGCTTGGATCCAATCCGCCGGAAAGAGTTCTGCCGGAAGGAGGAACGACCAGGTTATATGCTCTGGCCAGGCGGGTGATACTGTCTAAAAGGATCACAACATTCTCTCCGCACTCTACAAGGCGCTTGGCGCTTTCCAGGACCAGTTCAGAAATACGTACATGCTGGTCTGGCGGTTCGTCAAAAGTAGAATAGATAACCTCGCCTTTGACCGAGCGCTGCATGTCAGTAACTTCTTCCGGTCTTTCATCGATCAGCAGTACCTTGATCAGTACATCGGGATTATTAGCCGCGATGCTATGGGCGATATCTTTTAAGATGGTCGTTTTACCAGCCTTGGGAGGGGAGACGATCATACCTCTTTGGCCGAAACCGATCGGCGCGATAAAGTCGATCAGGCGGGTCGTTATATTTAACTTGGAGGATTCCAGCGGTATCTTTTGATCGGGATAAATTGGTGTCAGGTCATTAAAAAAAGTGCGTTTTCTGGTCATTTCCGGACTGCGGTTGTTTACAGCTTCA
>JBAZXJ010000211.1:0-3412 GCA_041659865.1 Candidatus Margulisiibacteriota bacterium
TGCCAACCCGGCAATAGGGTTCTACTTTAACGGCACGACTCCGGCAGCTGGCCTGCTTTACGGCAATGCCGTCCAGGTAGCGATCCAGCTAGTTTCTGTTCTGGCTGCCGCGGCCTGGTCTATCACCGCTACGGTTGTTATTCTCTTTGTAATTGGTCTGGTCACGAAACTAAGGGCAGAACCACAGGAAGAGATCCATGGCCTGGACTTGAGCCTGCACGGTGAATCACTGGCAGACAGATAAGCTGATAAAAAAGGAGTGAGTAAAATGAAAAAGATCGAAGCTATAGTTAGACCGGAAAAACTAGATGACATCATAGAGAAGCTGGAAAGTTTCGGTTATTCAGGGCTGAACGTGACAGAGGTATCAGGTCATGGCCGGCAAAAAGGAATAGTGGAACAGTTCCGGGGCAAGGAATACAAGCTGACCTTTATGCCCAAGGTCAAACTGGAGATAGTGGTCAAAGACAGCCAGGCGGAAAAGATCGTCAGCGCTATTTGCGAAGCGGCTTTTACCGGGGAGGTTGGGGACGGCAAGATCTTTATTTCCGAAGTTACCGACGCGGTCAGGGTGAGGACCAAGGAGCGGGGGGAGAGCGTTATCTAAGCGAGACCTCTCCCCTAGCCCCTCTCCGCCAAGCCAGCCTTCGCCTGGCTCCGGCTGACTGGCAGAGAGGGGGATAAGAATAACGGCAAGAGGCAAAGCTAATAGTGCTCTTTTGTTATGTATCAGTTCCGTCATTGCGAGGAGTCCCTCATCGGGCGACGTGGCAATCTCTTAATGGTATCCCTTATCGAGATTGCCACGTCGGATGCCTCCTCGCAATGACGGGAGAGTGTCCTTGCTTTCCTGCCATTCCTGCTTTCTTGCGTTCTGTCATCTCTTTACAATTCCCGCCCAACAGATGTAAATTAATCCCTAGTTAAATAAGAGGAGGACTTCATGGCAGTTAAGATGTATTACGACAAGGACGCGGACTTAAAATTATTCAAGGGTAAAAAGGTAGCCATTATCGGTTACGGCAGTCAGGGTCATGCCCAAGGCCAGAATTTGCGGGACAACGGCGTCAGCGTGATCATCGCTGAAGTGCCAGGGACCCAAAATTACAAGAACGCGGTCAAGGCCGGTTTTCAGGTAATGAGCGCTGCTGAAGCTTCCAAGAAAGCTGACTTTGTACAGATCCTGGTACCCGACGAAGTCCAGGCCAAGGTTTATAAGAACGAGATCGAAGCCAACATGACCAAGGGCAAGACCTTGATCTTTTCCCATGGTTTCAATATCCATTACCAGCAAATTGTACCTTCCAAGGATATCGACGTGATCATGATCGCGCCAAAAGGCCCAGGCCATTTGGTACGCAGTGTATTCGTCGAAGGCGGAGGCGTCCCTTGCCTGATCGCTATCTATCAGGATGCGACCGGCCAGGCCAGGAAGAAAGCTTTGGCCCATGCCAAGGGTGTAGGCGGGACCAGAGCAGGCGTTCTGGAAACTACTTTTAAGGAAGAAACTGAAACCGATCTTTTCGGCGAGCAGAACGTCCTTTGCGGCGGCTGCACAGCTTTAGTGCAAGCTGGCTTTGAAACGCTTGTTGAAGCGGGTTATCAGCCAGAGATCGCCTACTTTGAATGTATGCATGAACTTAAGCTGATCGTGGACCTGATGTATAAGGGCGGGATCGCCGCGATGCGTGAATCAGTTTCCAATACTGCCGAATATGGCGATATTACCATCGGGCCGAAACTGATCGACGCGACCGTTAAGGCCAAGATGAAAGAAAATCTGGTCAAAGTTCAGAACGGTGAATTCGCCCGTGAATTTATCCTGGAAACTTTGGCTGGCCAACCGGTGCTTAAAGCTGGACGCCGTATCGCTTATGACCACCAGATCGAAAAGGTGGGCGCGAAGCTGCGTGGGATGATGAGCTGGCTGAAGAAGTAGGCTGGAAAGTAGACAGTAGTCAGTATTCAGTAGACAGTAGAAGAGGGTGCATTAGTTGCACCCTCTTTTTTTATGGAAGACGGGCGCTTGTCGATCGTTGCAATGGGGACGGAGGTGGGGTTGGGGCAATGGGGATAGTCAATGAAAGCATTGCAACGTTAGTAATAGTCAGTAATAGTAGCGTAAATATAATAATTGACACAAAAGCCGTAGTGGCTGTATAATAATCAACAAATCAAACAGCGCTGAACAGAATATAATCGTAGACGCGACAGGCAACACCTTCCTTATTCCGGTTAACAAGCAGATCTCATACAAACATTCATTCATATTAGAACAAAGGTCCAGTCATGGCACGCAAGCCCAGAGAGCTTATTCCTCATACCGCTTATCATGTAACGGCTAGGATCAACCGCCAGGAAATGATCTTAGAAAACGATGAATTTAAGGAGTTATTTCTCCAAGTAACAAAAAGAGCGAAAGAAAAGTATTCCTTTAAGATACGCAATTTCTGCTTAATGGGTAATCATATCCATCTTGATATTGAGCCAAGCGAGACTGAAAATTTGTCTAGAATTATGCAATGGATACTAAGTGTATTTGCGAGATATTATAATAATATTAATGACTATAAAGGACATGTTTGGTATGATCGCTTTAAAAGCAAGGCTATACAAAGTTTTCAACAGTTAATAAATACATTTGTTTATATAGCCAATAATCCAGTCCGAGCCAACTTAGTAGATCATCCCTTGAAATATGCTTATAGCGGGATCAGTTATTACAAAAATAATCACCTGGGAATACTCGATCCTCCAGACAATATAATTAACGCATTAATAGACACAATGTTAGATAATTACAATGTAGATCAAGGCCGCAAAGTGATAGCTGAATATTCGTTTTTACCCAAAAAGGGCAAATAGAACACAAAAAACAGAGTAGATAAAGTAGAAAACATCATCTAGCAACCAGCCGCCTCTTCTTGCTAACAATCTTCCGCTTTTCCCAAATAATTCATGCCATATTGTACCTAAATACCTATAATTACTTAGCCGATAAGGAAAAGTAATGATCGGGCAATATTATTTGTAGCGTTTTTATTCCTCCGTCCCCATATTAGAGATCCACCTCTGTGCATCCCAGCGCCAAAATAGAGGTCGGCCAGACCGAACACGAGGGCCGGCCGGGCTATTTTGTACGTGACGACGGGGTAGGGTTCAACATGGAACAAGCCCACAAACTTTTTACTCCGTTCCAGCGCTTGCACCTGGCGGACGAATTTCCCGGAACAGGAGTGGGGCTGGCCACAGTTCAACGCGTTATCCATAGACACGGCGGTCGGGTCTGGGGCGAGGGGGCGGTCGGGAAAGGCGCGACGTTCTATTTTACGCTCTAATTCCCCCTTTACAATCTCCCCCCAAAAGAGGACAATTAAAATAATGGCCAAAAAAGCGGGATCATTCCTCGAAC
>JBAZXJ010000212.1:0-3402 GCA_041659865.1 Candidatus Margulisiibacteriota bacterium
CAGACCAAGCACCTTGTTCAGAGGGTTCTTCAAAGAAGTAACATCCTTTTTCCATCTCAGGTCAGATCCTGCCCAGACCCCTCCAGGGGTGTAGGCGGAGCCAAAATAGGCCGACCCATTCACTTGCAGCATATATCCCGGATTCGTTAATCCGATCCCGACGTAGCCGTTATGATCTATCCGCATAACCGGTTGATCCGCAGTGCCTATCTTGGAAGTATAGAATTGAATATAGTGATCCTCAGTGGTCACACTTTTCCCCGAATAGATATGCATATTATTCCCCAAAGTACCTATGTATGCATCATAATCGGGATTTCCTTTGATGCCCAGCATCAGTGAACCATAATTAGCAGGCCCGCCGATACGCAACCCTTCAGTATCGCTATCCACGTTGCCGACGAGGACATTCAACTTGACCACTGGAGCTGATATCCCGACCCCGACGTAACCAGCCGTTGAGATCGCCAGCTGACCTGAGGAATCGCCGTTCGCTCCTAATTGCAAGCTTTTCCCTGTCTTCGCCAGCACCATGAAAGAAGATCCAGCCCAAGTTAAATAACCCATCTCCTGGGTAAGCCCATAAGATGTTGCATCTCTAAAGGCGGTCTGGCCGTTCACGTCCAGTTTCGCGCCTGGAGCAGCGGTTGTACCTATTCCAACATTACCGCCACTAGCAATACGCAAGCGTTCCGCTCCTCCGATCTCAAAGCCTAGGTCATAATTGTTCACTATACCGATCATAGCGCTGGCGTAAGTATTTCTGCGGAGGATAAATTGAGGAGGATTATCACCTGCGCCTTGAATTATGCCCATCTGGGCATTGGGATATTCCGGATGGATATCGTTCTGGCTGGAGCTAGAAAAAAGACCCTGTCCGTATATTTCACCACGAGTATCCAGTTTAAAACCAGGCATGGATGTCCCGATACCGACGTTGCCGCCAAGTGGGTTCAACAACAATTTCTGGGCAGCAGCACCAGCCGATGACTGAATCCAGCCGTTTGCACCCGCAACAGCGTAGTTATAATTTACTCCAGTCTCCACAATCGATCCGGTCCCCAAACCTCCAGCGCGTAAAGCCCCTGTCCCGACTGTATCCTGGGTTGATGCCCCAACAACTTCCATTTTAGCGCCGGGGTTCGTAGTCCCGATACCGACGTTACCATTCTGGGAAACTACCAAATAGTTGGCGCTTACCTGGAACAGGCCCAGAGGATTAGTTGTTCCAACGCCGACGTTGCCGGTGGCATCGATCCTGATCCGCTCATTGTTCTTTGTACCAAAACGCAGGTAGCCATGTTCCCAATTCCAGACCTCCGTATCAGTCCCGTTCGGCCAGCTTACGTTACCGATCTGCAAACCATTACTATTGTTCAGTGGATGCTGGACCCTGATTATCGAAGTACTGCCGCTGATATTCTTGCTTTTGATCGTAAGCATAACTGATGGCGTAGGCGTACCGATACCGATATTGCCTGCGTTATCTACATATAGCGCCTGGAGCCCTCCGGCACTGATACCCCCTGCCTGCAAAGCGTAACCGACGCTGTTGATCTTAGTTCTGGGGGCAAGCGTTTCTGCTGACACTAGAGGGTCGATGATAACTTCCAGATACGCATTGTCTGTGACAAATACTGTAGAGCTGACCTGATCAAGCACAACACTATATATGCCTTGATTAACAGGGACAGTGATATTGTTCGTAGACCAAAGTAAAGTACCAGCGGTCAGGTCCGACCAAATCTTGAAGGTCATGGTCAAGGTCGAATTCACCAGAGCTCCATTCTGCAGCAGACGACCGGAATAGGTCAATTGGTTGGGGACGGCGAGGGCCGTTATCGTCAGCATCGATAGCAGCGTAATTCCTAAAAGCGTTTTCTTGAACATGGGGGCCTCCTATATTTGAAATCAGAATTCAGAATTCAGTCAGAATCCTTCCTCTTACTGTATTCTGAATTCTGTATTCTTTCTTCCAATCCATTCTACCACACAAACCACCCCCGTCAAATTGCTTTTTTCCTTGATTTCCGCTACATTACCCATGCTTATGAAACGACTCCTAATTGCTGTAGCCCTTATCACCATAATATTATTCCCCGCCTGGTTCCTGTTCGGCCAGAAGGCTAATGCCCATTTACACAAGACCGTCGAGATCGATATCCCTTTTAATGCTTCGGCCAGTCAGGTGATCAAGATCCTAAAAGAAGAAAAACTGGTCAGAGGTTATTTGCGGGTGAAGATCGCCATGAAGCTGACCCAGGCTGACAAAAAGATCAAGGCTGGAGCTTATTACCTAAGCCCGGACATGACCACTTGGCAGATCCTGCAATCCATCCAGGGCAAGGGAACCCTTTCGACCAAAGTTCTGGCCAGGGTAACGATACCGGAAGGCTATACCATTGAAGAAACGGCTAATGTCTTTGACCGTAGAGGCCTGATCAGCAAAGAAGAATTCATGGACGCGGCCGCCACGGCCAAAAGTAATTATGGTTTATTATCAAAATACAAATTTCTGCGCGAACTACCTATAGATAGCATAGAGGGCTATCTGTTCCCTGATACTTATTACCTGTCCGCTGGTATTAATCCGACCCAGGTGATCGACGCCATGCTGGACCGCTTCAACAACGTGGTCGTACCCCTTTACGAAAAAAGCCATCCCAAGCCTAAACACAGCCTGCACCAGGTACTGACCATGGCTTCGATAGTCGAGCAGGAAGCGATCATGGATAACGAACGGGAAATAGTTGCCTCGGTCTTTTACAACCGCTTGAGGAACAGGATGAACCTGGCTTCCTGTCCGACCGTAAAATACGCCCTGGGCAACCCCCGCAAAGCCAAGCTCTATTACAGCGACCTGGATGTCTTGTCGCCATATAATACTTACCGCCATATGGGGCTGCCGCCTGGGCCCATTTGCAATCCTGGTATAAAGTCAGTCGCAGCTTCGATCAACCCGGCCAAGACCAGCTATTACTACTTTGCGTCCCGCGGCGACGGGACCAATGCTTATTCACATAGCAGCGGCGAACATGCCAGCTTTTTGCGCTCGATAGGGTATATATTCAAGAAGAAGAGTGAAGAAGCAGCGACACCGGCGGACGCCACAGCCACTGAGGTAAAGAGTAGTGAGCTTTCTGCCGTAAAAAAGAGCGAACCGGCCAAGAATGAACCTGCAAAGACAGAAACGACAACGGTGAAGATAGTGCCGACGTGGTGATAAGAGAATGAACGCAAGAACGCAGGAAAGATAAGAAAGCAAGAATTAAGAACCCCAGAACATATAGCAAGAAGGTTATCCGTCATTGCGAGGAAGCAGCCGACGAAGCAATCTCGGCATTGTATTGCCTTCTAGAGATTGCCACGTCGCCCCGATGAGGGGCTCCTCGCAATGACGGG
>JBAZXJ010000213.1:0-3378 GCA_041659865.1 Candidatus Margulisiibacteriota bacterium
CCAGTCCCTGGGACAAGAACATTTACCCCCAAAGTATTACTATAGGAATGTCTTAATTGCAGAACCGCGCCATTGGTACCAGCCGCAAATCTAGTAGCTTTCAGATTGTCATCTGAATTCGTCCAGGTTTCCAGTTTTCCCTGAGGCGCGGTTGTCCCGATCCCGACGTTGCCGTTTGAGGTAATGGTTAGTGCTGGTTCATTAAGATGACTCAAAGGAATTGAAAAACCAATATTATAATTATCCCCATTAGTATAGGTTACCGCATATTTAGTTGCATTGGAATTCAAATAAATTCCAGAAGAGCCTTGAGCCCCCGCGACAACAACAGACGCGGTGCTTAAATAAGATGTGCCTATATTCAACTTAGCTTCTGACAGAACCGGCTGGATAATAACACTGCTGGGATGCAGTCTAACTCTGGTATAACCGTCAGCGCTGAGCTCACCCGCCTGCAAGGCATACCCCACGCTGTTGATCTTGGTCCGCGGGGCCAAAACTTCGCTGCCGACCTGGACCTCTAAATATCGGTCATCGCCTGAAAACACATTGGCGCTAACCTGGTCGAGCACGACGCTGTAAATACCCTGGTTCACATTTACATTAATATTGGACGTTGACCAGACAGGGCTGCCGCCTGTTGTTGTACTATATATATATAGAAATGCATTACCAGGTCGGCATTCACCAGCGCGCCGTTCTGCAGCAAGCGCCCCGAGTAAGTTAATTGATTTGGTACAGCAAAAGCAGACACGGATAAAATAGCCAGGACCAGAATAGCTAATAACGATCTTTTCACGAAAGCCTCCAGTTAATATATTTTCTGCTGTAATTGTACTTATAGATAGATACGGTTGGCAATCGATATTTTCAGACGAGCGGGGGCAGTTCCTCCTTCCCCGATCTTAAACTTCGGTGCGCCTTACCGTTAAGACCTCTCCCCCAGCCCCTCTCCGCCAAGCCGATGCGGCTGGCAGAGAGGGGGGCGGTAGCTGGTTTCATTTTAATATGACTTCAATATAGGGGCAGTGGGGAGATGGCAGGTTGGCCAGACCTACAGCAAAAAATATAAAGGGTACTGGACGAGCTGCCCCGAGTGGCGGCTGGGATACGCTAAGGGAATTCTTAAAACCGTAGGTGTTAAGCGGTTTTTCTTTATGGAATGTTTCTTTTTGGCGGCAAAAAGAAATATTCCCGGGGTGCGGGGCAGAGCCCTGCATAAAAAAGCCGGCCGCAGGCCTATGTAGGCGTACTCGATAGGCAGTTGGCGGACACTTCGATATGCCAACCTTCGCAAAGCTTCGGCTGGCTACTCAGTGACCCAGCGTGGGCTACTTCCACCGGATCCATGCTTTAAGAACGATACATAATTCTTTCGAGAGATTGCCACGTCGGATGCCTCCTCGCAATGACGGGGGGCGTGTTCCTCCTTGACAGTTGTGTACCAAATAAGAAATCATGACGCAGCATTCCACATGAAAAAGAATAGAAAATACAAATAATGAAATACTTAATATTTATTCTCTTGGTCGCGATTTCAACCTTCTCCTCCGCCCTCGAAATGGTCGTGGAAAGATCCTCCGTGACCCAGGGGGAAGTGATCCCGGTCTATATCAACACGGTAGGTAAGTTCAAAAGCCAGAAACTATTCTTTAGCGGTAGGGAATACCCTTTGTTCACCGTGAACGACTCCATCCAGCGCGCGCTGGTCGCTACGGATCTGGGCACCAAACCCAAAGCACAAACGATATTTTTCAAGGCGGTTAAACTCGATGGCAGGGAGATCGCTTTGCAGAGAACGGTCACGGTAAACAAAGGTGATTTCCCTTACTCTATTATTCAGATCCCCAAGGCCCAGAAAAAACTGGCCAGTGTTAAATTGATCAATGATGAAGGCGCGATCATCGGCGGGCAGTTTCGCGGTGTATCACCTACCCAGTTATGGGATGGAACTTTCGTCCGGCCGGTGCAAGGACTGGTCACAACTCCCTACGGGGCTTCGCGGATCTACGATAACGGAAAGCTTTCCTGGTGGCATAAAGGAGTTGACATCGGAGCGAAGCAGGGGGTTGCTGTCCTGGCGCCGAACGGTGGCCGGGTTGTGCTATCGCAGGACCTGCAGACCCACGGCAAGACGATTATCATCGATCATGGGCAATCCGTATTTTCCATTTTCAATCATATGTCCAAACGCGATGTGCCTGTTGGTAAGAAAGTCCTCAAGGGCGAAAAGATCGGCGAAGTAGGCGCAACGGGTATCGCTACCGGCCCTCATTTACATTGGGGACTAAGCGTCAGCAACGTCCGGGTTAACCCGCTGGTATTCCTATCTGTACCCGAAGAAAGCCCGCGTTAAAACATAATTCATTGGTACAAGTTCATCTGCCTGCTTAACGATTTTATAATCAGAAAAGAAAATATTTCTGAGCGTAAAATAAGGTGAAGACAGATGATCAACTCAAGTTATGTCGGTAAGATCTTGAACAACCTGGAAAGCGGCCAGCAGATCGATATCGCCATCAACAGCCTGACCCAGAATACGACCGATGGCGCCAATAGCTGGAAGCTTTTCTGTTCCGATCCAACAGTATTCAATGCACTAGCCTATCTCGATGCCAATTCCCCGATCTTCCCTTCGCTGTTGCGTTTCCTGGAAGAATCGGAAGACCTAGGGGTGCTCCCTGCAAAGAAAGAAATTGAAGAAAAAATACTGTCTTACTGGGCGTATTACCAGCTTTCGGTCGTGCCCAGCATCCTGAAATTATTACAGCCAGCCCTGGAAAAAGCGGCCAACAAAGACGAACTGCGCACGGTCTTCCTGCAAGGCCGCAAGATCAGCGCCAAGGACCGCAAACAACTGGGCGCCGACTTCTCCGACAGCCGTACGGTAAAGGACCTGGTCAGCACGGCCCCCTCTCGCTTCCCGGAAGATGTCTGCAGGTTCTTTCAATAACCCATTTAGGCACAAAGGCACTGAGGCACAAAGGGAATGGTGTGTAATGCTAATATAACAGTAGTGATCATTAATACTCCCACTGTCCTATTTCCCATTTCCAATCACCCATTCCCTCGGCCAGCCTCTGGCGGCCGCCCCCATGTAGCTGTGAGAAACCCCCTGTAGCTGAAAGAAACATCTTGTGGCGGCATTTTGATGCTGGTACCATATTAGGCAATGAAAAATTCAACAGTATTTATGATCGTGAAGAATAGCCAGGAAACTTCCAGTGCTTTGAAGGAGAAGATCGGTGACTATTTACTGGACGTCTCCAAGCTGGTCTTCGCCGGAGTGGTTTTGAGCAGTATCCTCAGCTTTGAGGGCATACCCAAACTCATCATATTGTTGTTAGGGACTATTGCGACTGTAGCCATTGCTATGTT
>JBAZXJ010000214.1:0-3362 GCA_041659865.1 Candidatus Margulisiibacteriota bacterium
TTTTACTTTCACTTTAGCTTTCATCACTTTCCTCCTTGTTATTTTTCGCTTTGGGTCTCGGTAAATATTCCTAACTTGCGGAATTTCTTATAGCGTTCGTCTTTCAACTTGTTGATCGTATAGGTCTTTAAACGCGCAACCTCCTGCACTAGATATTTTTTCAGGATCTTGGCCATCTTGTCCGGGTCATGATGAGCGCCCCCGGTCGGTTCAGGGATTATCTCATCGATAACGCCCAGCCTTTTTAAGTCTTCTGCCCTGACCTGGAGGTTCTCCAGCGCTGTCTCTACCTTCTTGCTGTCGCGGTAAAGGATCGAGGCACAGCCCTCCGGCGAGATGACAGAATATATGGTATGTTCCAACATGGCAACTGTATTGCCGATGCTGATGCCTAAAGCGCCACCGCTGCCCCCTTCTCCGGTTATCACCACGACCACCGGGACGGTCAGTTCCATCATCTCCTGCAGGTTCCTGGCGATCGCTTCCGCCACCCCGCGTTCTTCACTGCCTTTACCAGGGTAGGCACCGGGAGTATCAACCAAAGTAATGATCGGCTTGTTCATTTTCTGGGCCAGGTACATCAGGCGCATGGCTTTGCGGTAGCCTTCAGGTTGACCCATACCGAAATTACGATAGATATTGCTTTTAGTATCTTTGCCCTTTTGGTGGCCAATTACCATGACCCCTTGGTCATCCAAAAATGCTAACCCGCCGACCAGCGCGGTATCATCGCCAAATACGCGGTCCCCATGAAGTTCTGTGAAATCCTTAAAAACCGACTGCGTATAATCGGCAAAGCCGGGCCGCTCCGGATGACGAGCGATCTGCAGGGTCTGGATCGGGGACAGATTATGATAGATCTTGGAGCGCAGGACCTGGGCACGCTTTTCCATCATATTGATCTCTTCGGTGAAATCAATTTGATTCTCGTTGGTCAAACGCTTGAGATCGGCGATCTTGTCGTAGATCTCCTGGATGGGTTTTTCGAAGTCAAGACTCCGCGCCATTAGTTTATCCCTTTACATATGTCATTCCCGCGAAAGTGGGAATCCAGTTGCAAATCCAAAATCCAAATGTCAAATTCCAAATCAAATCCAAAACCCAAATTCCAAATTAAGACTGTGCCAATTTGTCATTGGGCTTTTGTCATTGATTT
This sequence comes from Candidatus Margulisiibacteriota bacterium, assembly GCA_041659865.1. Lineage (GTDB taxonomy): Bacteria > Margulisbacteria > JBAZXJ01 > JBAZXJ01 > JBAZXJ01 > JBAZXJ01. The sequence goes on from JBAZXJ010000214.1 coordinate 1,157, forward strand.
GTCATTTGGTTTTGGTCATTTGTCATTATTGGTTTACGCTCCCCACCTCAATATATTCGTCAATACTTGCTTCAGATCTTTCCTCGGCACGACCTTGTCCACCATCCCATGTTCCTGTAAATATTCGGCGCGTTGGAAGTTCTTGGGCAGTTTCTGCCTGATGGTCTGCTCGATAACTCGCGGGCCTGCAAAGCCGATCAGGGCTCCCGGTTCGGCCAGATGGATATCGCCCAGCATAGCGAAACTAGCAGTAGTCCCTCCGGTCGTAGGGTCGGTTAACACCACTACATATAAGATCCCATTCTCTTTCATCTTGGCCGCGGCCGCGCTGGTCTTGGCCATTTGCATCAGGGACATGACCCCTTCCTGCATCCTGGCTCCGCCGGAGACCGTGAACATTACCATAGGGATCTTCTTGGCTATGGCTTTTTCCATGGCGCGGGTTATCTTCTCCCCTACTACCGAACCCATACTCCCGCCCATGAAAGAAAAATCCATCAGGCCAAGCTGGGCCTTTTGCCCGCCAATGGTACACTCCCCAGTCACGATGGCATCGGTCATCCCCGACTTCTTCTTGTTCTCCTCGATCCTGTCCTGATATTTTTTCTGGTCCTTAAAGCCCAGAAAGTCCACCGAGGAAACATCCTTATCCTCTTCCACAAAACTGCCCTTGTCGCAGACCAGGTCGATCCGCTCCTTGAAGCTTAAGCGAAAATGATGACCGCAATGGGGGCAGACGTTAAGGTTCTTGCGCAGCTGCTTCTTATAAAGTATCTCGTTACAGAATACGCACTTCACCCAGAGGTCGCTGGGGATATCCAGGCGCAGATTGAGCACGCCTTTTTTCTTTTCCTTGAAAAAGTCTACTAGAGATGGAGACATTGAAACCTTTCGCAAAAATACATGATCCAGTCAGAAGAATAAAGCCCCGTCATTGCGAGGAGTCTTCGACGAAGCAATCTCTATAACGAGATTGCCACGTCGGATGCCTCCTCGCAATGACGGACGTTATAATAATTAATAAAGCACCCCTCCGTGCCAAGACACCTGATATATATTGCTTCCCAAAAAAATTGGTGCTATTATACGGACCGCTCAAGATTAAAGCAAGTTAAGGAGTAGACAAGAAATGGCCAATATTAAATCAGCAAAAGACCGGATCAAGACCGCCAAGCGGGATCTGCTAAAGAATGTGTCAGTAAAGACCAAGATCAAGACCTATTTAAAGAACGCTGAATCAGCGATAAGCGGCAAGTCCGCTGACGTCAAAGCTTTGGTTTCCAAGGCAGTTAAAGTTATCGATACCGCGGTTTCTCAAGGCGTTCTGCATAAGAATACCGCTTCCAGGAAAAAATCTCGTTTGATGAAGAAGGCGAAGAAATAGAACTTCTTCGTAATTGGATCAATTATGGGCAGGTCTTGGACCTGCCCTTTTTGTTTTTTATCTTATGAAATGATACCGGTCACTGAACTTGTCGAAGTGCCCGACAATGATACACAACAGACGCTCATGTCCCGCATGCCACAATAAGAGTAAGGACCGCAGCTCTGCGGTCCTTACAATGATTTGATCATGCCTTGAGACGACCGGCGCGTCTCTGCTAACCCTATTACAGCAGCTTCGTGATCACCGAACCGTCCATCTCCAGGATCTTTGCTTCACCCCAAACAAAAGAAGATTCCTGTATCGCAGTGCTGAAAGACACGCGGAGAACAATATACGCAGAAGCTCCACTGCCTACAACAACGGCATTTATCGATGCATTAGCTGCTGAAGCTGCATCTTCATAAAGCACGGAAGAATCGGTCACCGCGATCTGCCCGCCGTTAAACTTGTTGTAACCAAAGAGCTTCTTTACCACGCTGGACTTGGCATCACTAGGGCCCTGAAGTCTCGTGCCGTAAGTAAGTTCAATTATGCCATGGGCAAAAGGAATAGCAGCTGGATCTATTTTATAAATATCCTTGGCAATGGCAGTCCCCGTAGCGGCGCTCTTGATCACATAGAAGCAGGAAATATTAGCCGCGCCAAGGCCATAAGGCTTAAGACTGGTATAAGAAATATTTCCGCTGACATCCAGCTTGGCTCCAGGGCTGGTCGTCCCGATACCGACGTTGCCGCCGTTTTTAATATAGATGCCTTTTGCAGAGGTTCCCAAATTAACATTATCCATCGTATCTGTGACTAGGGAGATATTCTGTTCAG
>JBAZXJ010000215.1:0-3304 GCA_041659865.1 Candidatus Margulisiibacteriota bacterium
CCAGATGACGACCAGCAGGACGGCGAGCAAAGTGATTAGCGTTGTTATCAAATAGAGCATTTTATTGATGTCATTGTAACATAAAATCTAATCGTGCCAATAGAGGGAATATCGGGTATGATTATAACAATAGGCCCAAAGGCATCAAGGCACTAAGGCACAAAGTAAATTGTAGGATATAATATTAAATATTCTCCTTTCCCTAATGTGCCTCTGTGCCTAAGTGCCTAATAATGTATCATTTTCTTAGCAAGGAATGCGCTCATGCCCAACGTCGCCTGGTTCGTCCCGCAGTATTTGAACATATCCGAGACCTTTATCTACGAGCCTTTGCAGAAAATGCAAAGATTCACCCCTTTGATCCTGACCGGGAAGAAGAAGAACCTGGAACAATTCCCTTACAACAAGGTCTACTCAAGTTCCGAGGACTTGCCTAAGTCAAAGGTCCGTAAGAACGATCTTTTGGCCATGGTCGGCAAGGAACAGTATTTTGCCGAGATCATCCAGAAGCAAAAGATCCAGCTTTTGCACGCCCACTTTGGCGTGACCGGTAATTTTGCCGTGCAGTTCAAGGAACGGTTCGGACTTCCTTTAGTGGTATCTTTTTACGGTGCAGACTTGTACCAGTACGGACGCAATCTCATTAACAAGCTGATGTATAAACAGCTTTTCAAGAAGGCAGACCTCTTTCTGACCTGCTCGGACCTGATGCGCCAGGACCTGATCCGGGCGGGCTGTCCGGCGGATAAGGTCCGGAGGCATTATCTGGGTATCGATCTGAACAAGATCTCTTCTCCCAAAAGGGATAAGCCCAAGGCTAGGCTCCAGCTCTTACTTTGCGGGCGTTTTGTAGAGAAGAAGGGCTTTGAATATGCTTTGCGGGCGCTGGAGGGTATTCCCAAGGATAAGTATTTTCTCAATATCATAGGCGACGGTTCGTTGAAAATTAAATATTTACAGATCATCGGCAAGCTGGGTCTGGCCGAAAATATCAGCTTTCTGGGCAATGCCAACTATGCCCAGTTCATCAAAGACCTCAAGCAGTCCGATATTTTGATCGTGCCCAGCGTCAAGGCGAAAAGCGGTGATAGCGAAGGCTGTATGAATATGGTAATTCTGGAAGGGATGGCGGCCGGGACGGTGATCCTGTCCAGCGACCATTCGGCTTTTCCTGAAGTGGTCAAAGACGGCCAGACCGGATATCTGTCCAAAGAGAAGGATGCCGGCTCCATCCATGACAGATTGATCCATGCTATCGAACACCAGCAGGAATTTTCCAGGATCAGGGAAAATGCCCGGAATTTGGTCGAGAATGATTTCAACATAGAAAAGCAAGTAGGTAAACTGGAAGATATTTATCAGGAACTCATCGCCAAAAAATGAAAAAGATCGCTGTCGTCTGCTCCGACCAAACTGAGCTCTTTACGCCCCGGCAGGGTGCTGTAAGCAGCGTGGTCATCAACCTCAACAGTCAGCTTTCCGCTCTTTATGATATACGCACTTATTGCGGCGGGCCCATCGGCCGCTGGGCCCAGGACTACTACCAGCTCAAGGTCAGCAAAACTGAAAAACTTAAGGACTTTGTACGTACGCTAAGAGAACCGGGCTATCCTTATCTAAAAAAAGTGGCCGAAGAATTGAACGCCTGGCGGCCGGATATCGTCCATATCCATAACCGTCCGCATCATCTGCTCTGGCTGAAAAAATTGCTGACCATTAAACCTAAATTCATCATCCATGAACATAACGACCAGGTCAGGGATTGTTTCCGGCCAGCCAAGGCCAGGGAGATCCTAAGGGCAGCCGACCGCTTTGTCGGGGTGAGCAGATTTATCGTGGACTATACGGTCAAAGAAAAATATCCCGAATTTACCGCCAAATGCAAAGCTGTGATCAACGGGGTTGATACCGAACTGTTCACGCCCCTGGCTGACGATCTAGCCAAAGCCGTTCTCCGCAAGAAACTTGGTCTGCCTCAGTTCAAGACAGTGATCTTGTTCACTGGTGCCATGCGTGAGCGCAAGGGCGTCCACCATTTATTAGCCGCCTTTATCAAACTGGCCAAGGAAAGGCCTAATATCTGCCTGGTCCTGGCCGGGGACAATGAAACCGACAATAAACGGGAAGACCATTATCTGGAAGCACTGAAAAGATCCGCCAAAGTGCTGCCCGAGCAGATATTTTTCACCGGATATGTGGCCCAGGAAAGCATGCCGGAACTTTATCAGACCGCTGATATATACTGCGCTGTCCCCGAATGGCAGGAACCGCTAGGCTTGGTCTTTCTTGAATCCCAGTCCGCAGGCCTCCCGGTCGTGGCCAGCCGGACCGGCGGCGTGCCGGAGACCATGATCGACGGGCGGACCGGCTTTCTGGTCGATCTGCCGATCAAGACCGATGCTTTGGTGGAAAAACTGCAGATCATGGTCGATAATCCCTTGCTGCGTGAACTCTTCGGTGAACAGGCTAGAAAACATATGTTGCATAATTTTACCTGGGAATGTTCAGCGAAGCAGATGATGGCGGTTTACGAGGGGCTTTAGAGTTTAGGGTTATCCTCCGTCATTGCGAGGAGGCAGCCGACGTGGCAATCTCGAAAAGTATTACCTGGTCGAGATTGCCACGTCGCCCCGCTGCGCCTGCGCGCTGAAGCGCTATGGCGCACAAGCGCGGGACTCCTCGCAATGACGGTATGTTAAACAATTTTCCTGCGTTCTGTATTCTGTCTGCTGGATACTGACTACTTGCTCGATTCACTAAGGTATCTCTTCAAGACCACGTTCTGATAATGCTCATACCCATCGAAATTCGTAGTTTCTCCGCAGTAATGCAGGCACCAGGGGTTCTTCTGTTTCACGATGCAGCACTTGTAACCGTTCCTTTGGAATTCCAGGGATTGGATGATGTCGTAAAAATGCCAGCCGTCCAGGATATCCTCCCGCCAGGGCAGGTCGTACTGGGTTATCATGATCAGCCCGTCCATGGCCTCGGCTTCGGCCAGATCACCTTCGAAATCATCATGGTCCAGTATTCTGAAAACCTCGCGTGATTCCAGGACTTTACCGAACTTGGTCTCGGCATGCCACCAGACCCCGTCCTTGGGCAAGGTCTGACAGCCGATCACCCCCAGCAAGCCGGTTTCCGGATGATCGTTAAAAACTTTTATAACATCCTTAATGAGATCCTGATTTATTATAAAAGTATCCTGGTGCAGGTAGACCTTATATTTGGCGGAAGAATCTTTCATTGCCTGGTTGTAGCCGTTGGCCATGTTTTTGGCCTGGCGGTAGGCCAGATATTCTAC
>JBAZXJ010000216.1:0-1317 GCA_041659865.1 Candidatus Margulisiibacteriota bacterium
CATCCGACGTGGCAATCTCTCAAATGGTATTGCTTATCGAGATTGCCACGTCGCCCGATGCGGGGCTCCTCGCAATGACGGATACTCTTCTTTCTTTCCTATCTTTTTTGCTTTCTTACGTTCTATTCCTCCCGTCTTTTTAATCCCCAAACAATACGTTATAATCCTTCCATCATTTAAAACAGGAGCCCCTCATGCGTAGAAAGATCGCCGTCATCGGCGCCGGGAATGTTGGTTCAACTCTCGCTTTATACTTAGCTCAAAAAGAATTAGGCGATATCGTTCTGGTCGATATTGTCGAAGGTGTACCGCAAGGTAAAGCCCTGGATATCAGGCAAGCCGCGCCGGTCTTTGGTTTTGACGTGAACGTCACCGGGCATAACGATTACAGCGCCATCCAAGGCTCCGATCTGGTCGTGGTCACCGCCGGTCTGGCCCGCAAGCCTGGAATGAGCCGGTTGGATCTCTTGCTGAAAAATGCCGAGATCGTCAAAGGGATAACTGCCAGTATCGTGCAATACGCGCCTAACGCCATCGTAATTTTGGTAAGCAACCCGGTCGACGTTATGACCTACCACTGCCTCAAGCTCTCCGGTTTCAGTCCGAAAAAAGTTCTCGGCCAGGCAGGGGTACTGGATTCAGCGCGTTACGCCGCGTTCATTGCCGACTACTTAAATGTTTCCGTAAAAGATATTTCTCCAATGGTCCTGGGCGGTCACGGAGATGAGATGGTCCCGCTGCCCAAGCAGACAACTGTATCGGGGATCTCCGTGGATAAACTGATCCCGGCAGACAAGCTCTCCGCGATCAACGAAAGGACACGTAAGGGCGGAGCAGAGATCGTGGAGCTATTAAAAACCGGCAGTGCCTATTACGCGCCCGCAGCGGCTACTTGCGCGATGGTCGAATCAATTCTTTTGGATCAAAATAGAATTCTGCACTGCTCGGTCCTGTTGAATGGGGAATATGGTATAAAAGATGTCTGCGTCGGAGTGCCGGCCAAGCTTGGCAATAACGGACTGGAAGAGATCATCAAGCTCGACCTGTCCGCCGAAGAACTAAGCGCCTTGCAAAAGTCAGCTGGGATCTATAAAGAGTCTATTGTCCAGCTCTGAAGTCATTTCTTTTTCTTTCGGTTTGCTCGTATCCTTGTCCCGGAGATTACGCAGACAAAGCTCTGTTGCCGCGATCTGTTTAAGCCATGGAGAATCACTTGCCGCCCACTCTTGCAACACTTTCGGATCTTGTACCTTATGGATAGAACGCTGGACATCGTAGGCAAGTTCGTGGTTAAGTTTGCTGTCCTGCTGGTCGTTC
>JBAZXJ010000216.1:1327-3269 GCA_041659865.1 Candidatus Margulisiibacteriota bacterium
CACGCCAGTTCTCCAAAAATTGTCTGCGTAATTCAGCGATCATGGCTTTTTGCTGATCTACAATGATTATTTTTTTGTTCAACATTTTATCCCCTTTTTATTGATTTACATTTCCCTTTGTGCCTATTGTGCCTTTGGGCCTCTCTTCAGCACCTTCCACCAAACCTATCGGCGGCATCTTTCTTCAATTTCATTTTTTTTATTTTTCTGTGGGTTAACGCTACTTGAGGATACCGCGGGCGATCAGCTGGCCCTCGGCCCTGGCAGAGAGGCATTCATATTTACTGAACGAGTCTTCTACCAGTTCCCCTTCGGACAGCAGTTTGCTGAAAGCATCCAGCTCATCGATGACCTTGATCCTTAGCTCGATCTCCATAAGATCTTTTTTAATGTAGAAGGTCTGGAGCAGGTGCGCACCCGCCAGAAAACGCAGGCGGCTGTTCGTTGTAGACTTTTTATGATATTCGACCCATTTGGCATAACCCCTGATCAGCGGGCTCTCGATCTTAAATTGAGCTGTCTCCAGGCGGTTCTTGGTCCGGATGTCTTCCACTTTGGCTCTGGCCGCTTTCAGCTTTGCCAGAATGAGCGGACGCATCTTGCTGTCTTTCGCCACGATCTTAACTAACGCTTCCTGGGACAAGTAAGCGGCCAGGGTCTTGAATTGCAGGGTTTTGATCAGGGTATTGATATCTTGCTGGGCGGCTAGCTTGGAAATTATCATGTCGCTCAAATTGGCATGAGTTCCGAGCAAATGAGCGCTATAGTCCTTTTCATCCCGCATGAACTCATAGATATCGACCAGCACATCTTTACGCATTTGACCGATCAGTTTATGAGAACAGTACTCGAACAAGCGGACGGCCAAAGAAGAACGTAAAGTAGTCCCGGGATCAGCTTTCTGCCACTCCCAAAAGTATTTAAGGAAGCTTAAGTCGGTCTCCGGTTTTTCTTGACTGGTAATGATCTTAAACATGGTTCTATTATATTATCGTCCCTCGCTCAAGTTAATTGCATACATATGAAGAACCCCCGGGGCTTTCCCAGGGGTTCCTAGTTAACGATGTATTCTTCCTACTTCTTTACTTCTTTTATTCTTTACTTCTTCTTAAAGAGCCGCCATCACGCCAAGGATCGTACCGCTTATCGCCGCGATCACTGCCAGGCTCTTTAAAGCCAGGCTTTCTGCCTTGGCTGCCGAGTAGAAAGCTACTACTCCGGATACTATCGGCAGTAAGTTTATCGCTACTGCTGCCATCAGAACTGAACCTACCGCCCAGATCGCCTTTTCTGTCTCTATCGCTCTGCCTCTTGTTATCGCCGCTGTTAATGTTGTCATTGGAATCGCCCCTTTCATATTTTATTTTTGTTTTCCCTCTGACACCAAACCATAATGATAAATCCGTGCCAATCGCTGGGCACTATATTTTACAAGGCTTGCAGTGGTTACGTAACTCTGCGGCGAGGATTTTCATGCTAAGTATTGCACATTGCGGCTGTATAAAAATGAGCAGAAAGTGGTCAGATCTTCAAAACTGCCATAAAAGCGGATTGGGGAACATCGACCGAGCCGATATTCTTCATTTTCTTCTTGCCTTCTTTTTGTTTTTCCAATAGTTTGCGCTTACGGGTAATATCTCCGCCGTAGCATTTAGCCAGAACGTCTTTGCGCATGGCCGGAATGGTCTCGCGGGAGATAACTTTACTGCCGACAGCGGCCTGGATCGGGATGGCGAACATATGTCTGGGGATCAGTTCTTTTAATTTCTCCACCAAAGCCTTGCCCTTGCGATAGGCTTTGTCCTTATGGACCAGAAAAGAAAGAGCATCTGCCATCTCATGGTTCAGCAAGAGATCTACCTTAACGATCTCTGCTTCCTTATATACGCTAAGCTCATAATCAAGTGAGCCGTAGCCCTTGGTCCGTGATTTGAGCTGGTCG
>JBAZXJ010000217.1:0-3262 GCA_041659865.1 Candidatus Margulisiibacteriota bacterium
TACGGTGGGCCCTGGGGCCAGACTGGAAGTTTCGAACAACGCCACGACGGGAGGTATCTTTAAGGCCACAGGCAACAGTGCTGGTACAAATGCCATGTATATAACAACTTCCGGCAATGTTGGCATCGGGACGACCACGCCGGGCGGTTATTCTCTTAACGTTAACGGCAGTCAATTCGTGAACGGAGCGGTAGTTGCCAATTCCTCATTTTACCATCCCAGGAAAGTGATATATTCCTGGTCGGCTACGGGAACAAAATACGCCAAGATATTTTCGACAGGTCAATTTGCTCCAGCCTATTTGAATTTCGACCTGAGCTGTGGGGCCAACCACGAAGCGATCAGTAATGTTGAAATATTTATCCCTAAATATAATCACTGGGTCGGCTATACAACAACTAAGCCTATCATTAAAACAATGGCAAGCGAGTTAGTTGGTTATCCGTCAGTATTTTCTGACGTTTTGATCGTAAAGCCAAGCGAGGGCGTAACCGAAGTATGGCTAAAGCTGACTGGCGCAAACATTGGTACCACCGCCTATATAACGAACAGGGCAGGGGCAGAAGATATTTTCGCCAGCGGACTGGTCCAAGACGCTGCGCCGACAACCTTGGTTGATTCTTACCCAATTCCCAGCAATGGCAGTATGACCTATAGCCACGGAATGAACATTGCCGGCAGTATAGGGATCGGGACGACTGTGCCAACTCAAAAACTGGATGTGAATGGTAATGTTAAAGCAATAAGCCTAATAGGCAATGGCGCCAGCTTAACCAATAATGCCGCAGGATCTATGATGACGCTAAATCCTAATATCAAAGTTGCTTATACCGATGCCAATCCTAACGGTTCTATCGATATGTATGGTTGGGGTTCTGGGGAGGCCAGTAATAGTCTGGCGGCCAGGATAAAATGGGGGAATATCAACAATTGCAACTTGGGCGGAGCCCGTTTCGGTATAGATATTGTAAATACGAACTACGTCTATCAAAACGCTCTGACCATAGCCGGAACTGGAAATATTGGACTTGGCACGGTTACTCCGGTTGCCAGGTTACATATAAATAACGGAGACTTGCGGTTTACCAATAGCCTTCAGACAAGTAGCGATTTCAGCCAAAACCAAGGTGTCTTGTTCGGCGATGAACTCGACAGGCTCTCCGCCAAGATCTCTGCGGTCAGAACGGCTTGGGTGAATGCTCCAACTGACTTGGTTTTTTATACTTCTGTCGGCGCGACCGGCGTAGTTTCGGAAAAAATGAGAATAACTTCCGGCGGCAGTGTTGTTGTTGCTGGTCTTGCCGGGGGTGGGAATCAGCAAATATATGTTAATAATTCCGGCGCTTTTTACCTTGGGGGCGCTTCCGATCGCAACCTCAAGAAGAACATCGCTACGATCTCATCCGAGATCGACCCGTTGGCTTCTTTGCAGAAGCTTAGGGGGGTATTTTTTAATTGGGACAATTCTAAACCAAGGGCTGCTGATCTTGGTACCCAGAGAGAAATGGGCCTGATCGCGCAGGAAGTGGAAACTGTTCTGCCACAGGTCGTGGGTACTAATAATGATGGTACAAAGAGCGTGGATTACCCTAAATTAACTGCATATTTGATCGAAGTAGCCAAACAACAGCAGGTGCAGATCGAGCAGCTTAAAACCGAAAGCACCGCGCAGAAGGCCATCAACGAGAAACTGTCCGGACGCTTGAACGCGCTGGAAAACAAATAACCTTTTTGCTCCTCGTAGGGACAGCCCAATGGTCTGTCCCTACGGTTTTTTCGAGTTTCCCTTAACAAAAAAAATACTGCTTGACACCTTATACCCCCCTACGATAACATAGGCCCTCGTTGCTTTTACGAAGTGACCAAGATAGGAGCGTCTGAACGTGCAAGAAATCATAACCCTGGCCTGTACTGTCTGCGACCGCAGAAATTATACCGCCAGCAAAAACAAAAAAAATAAAGCAGAAAGACTTGAATACAAGAAGTTCTGCAAATGGTGCAAAAAGCATACTGTTCATAAGGAGACTAAGTAACAGGGCCATAGCTCAACTGGTAGAGCGACGGTCTCCAAAACCGTAGGCTGCGGGTTCAAGCCCTGCTGGCCCTGCCAAAAGACTATAGTCTGCGAAGAGAAAGAACCATGGCAAAAGAAAAAATTGCGGCAACCATAACAAATACCAAACCCGCGCCGAAAAAAGTCAAGCTGGCGGCTTTTTTCATGGAAACCGGCGAAGAGTTCAAGAAAGTGACCTGGCCGACCAGGAAGAATGTCTCTTCTTCGATCGGAATAGTTCTGTTAATAATTTTTGCTTTAAGCTTATTTATAACCTTGATCGACTGGGGCTTTACCAAAGGCGTCAGTTTGATGATCAGGTAGGGAACAGGCGGGATACATGAGCGACCAGCTGGAAACTGTAGCTGCAGAACAACTAACCGAAACGATCGAGAGCGGCATAGCTGCTCCGGCAGAAGCTGTGGAGTCTCGTCCGGTGATTTTGCCAGCTGATACCGTGGAAGCCCAGGCAGTAGTTGAAACTCCTGCCGAGAGCAAAACGGAAGTCGAAGAAGTTAAAGCAGAAGCAGTGCCAGCAAAAGAAGGCGAAGCTGCAGACCGCTCTGATGATGACCTCAAGGGCCAATGGTATATTTTACATACCTATTCCGGCTACGAGAAAAAAGTCGAGATCGGTATCATGCAGACCGTGGAAAAAGAGAAGCTGGGCGATAGAGTATTTAAAGTAGTTATCCCTGAAGAGGATATGCTGGAAGTCAAAGATGGTAAAAGGATAGAAAAGACCAGAAAGACTTTCCCGGGCTACGCCTTTATTAATATGATCGTCGATGATGAAGTATGGAGCATGGTCCGGAGAATCCCGGGAGTCCTAAAGTTCGTCGGCCCGGGGAACAGGCCGGAACCGGTGAGCGATGAAGAAATGTTAAAGGTCTTAAGACGTATGGGCTTAAAGGCCAAGAGAGTTGAAGTTGATTTCGAGGTCGGAGAAATGATCAAGATCGTTGGCGGGCCTTTCAGAGGCTATACCGGAATGATCAACGAGATCAATGAGGATAAAGGTAAATTAAAGACCTTGCTCTCGATCTTTGGCCGAGAAACGCCGGTAGAGCTGGCCTTTGACCAGGTAGAAAAAGGAACTTAGGAGAAACAATATGGCAGTCAAGAAAAAACTAAAGACAATTATCAAACTGCAGATCCCTGCGGGCAAAGCTAATCCTGCGCCTCCAGTCGGACCGGCCCTGGGGCAAC
>JBAZXJ010000218.1:0-3249 GCA_041659865.1 Candidatus Margulisiibacteriota bacterium
ATATCGCGACCTTTGGCGAAGGCGCGGATTATGACCAGAAGGATGCTATAGGTTTTATCAAGCTTTTCGGCTTGCCCATGAAGATCAGAGCTTTGAAAAAAGGAGTTAAATAATGCAGGAAGAAGCCATAGCAAAAGCTCGGGTCCTGATCGAAGCTCTGCCGTATATAACCCGTTTTCAGGGCCAGATCATCGTGCTCAAATACGGCGGTTCGGCCATGCTCAATGACCCCATAACTGCTGCGGTAGCTCAGGATATCTCATTGCTGAAGTATGTAGGCTTAGAGCCAGTAGTTGTGCACGGTGGTGGTAAAGAGATCACCAAGTGGCTGGAGCGGATCGGCAAGAAGGCCGAGTTCGTGGACGGGCTTAGGGTTACCGACAAGGAGACCATGGAAGTTACCGAGATGGTCCTGATCGGCAAGGTAAAGAAAGACATTATGCATAATATCACCAAATTTGGCGGGAAATGCGTCGGTCTGACCGGTAAAGATGACCAGTTGATGATGGCTAAGCAGAAAAAGGAATCGCTGGGCTTTGTAGGGGAAATTACCAAGATCAATAACAAATTGATCAAGAATCTGATCGAGGACGGCTATATCCCGGTTATCTCGCCGATCGGCGTAGATGAGAACGGCACGACCTATAATATCAATGCTGATACTGCTGCCGCGGCGATCGCCGGTTCTCTGCAGGCCGAGAAGTTCGTGCTGTTAACGGACGTGGCCGGGGTTCTGGACAAGACTAAAAAGCTGATCCAGAAGGTCAAGCTGGAGGAAATAGATAACTTGATAGCGGATGGTACGATAACCGGGGGGATGATCCCCAAGATCGAGTGCTGTCGGGCGGCCATGAACCAAAATGTGAAGTCTGCCCATATCATAGACGGGCGCATTGAACACTCCATACTGCTGGAGATCTTTACCGATCAGGGTATCGGCAGTATGGTCATAAAATAAACAAAATAACGACAGGTGATGTTTAGGTGACGAAAATTACAGCGATAATTGCTGCCGGCGGCAATGGCTCACGGCTTGGCCGAGGAGAGGGCAAGCAGTTATTACAGCTCCATGGCTCTCCGGTGATCGAATATTCCATCAAAACTATCCGGCCCCTGGTAGATGAGATCATCTTGGTGATCAGGCCGGAGGATGTGACCGTGGCCAGTAGTCTGTATCTGGAAGGCGCTATAGGCAATCCCGTCATTGCCACGTTGTCAGCCAAAGCGCTGCCTCCTCGCAATGACGGGGACGCTTCCACCCTTAGATCAGCATTCATCGATAAGATCGTACCAGGCGGTGCTACCCGCACCGAGTCCGTAGCCAATGCCCTCAAAGCGGTCAGCCCGGATACGGATATCGTACTGATCCACGATGGCGCCAGGCCCTTTGTCAGCACCAGAACGGTCAATGGTTGTATCGAGACAGCCAGACAGCAGGGCGCCTGTGTCGCCGCCGTATCGGTCACTGATACCATCAAGCAGGTCGATGATCAATTGATCGTGCAGGGGACCCCTGACCGCCGAGCCCTGTGGGCAGTGCAAACTCCCCAAGCTTTCCAGTATGCGGTCATAATGCAGGCATACCAAACCGCAGGGACGGCCCTTCCTGTTCGTCAATTTACCGATGATGCCAGTCTGGTTGAAGCGATCGGGCATAAGGTAAAGATAGTTGAAAGTGATCACCGTAATTTCAAGATAACGACCAAAGAAGATCTGCAATTCGCTGAATTTCTTTTAGAGAAAGGGCTGTAAGTTATGCGAGTAGGGATTGGCTATGATGTCCACCAATTGGTAGAAGGCCGCAAGTTGATCCTGGGCGGTGTAGATGTCCCTTATGGCAAAGGCTTGCTTGGTCATTCCGATGCCGATGTGCTGGTCCACGCTATCATGGACAGTCTGCTGGGTGCGGCTGCCTTGGGTTCTATCGGCGACCATTTTCCGGATACTGATATGTCCTACAAAGGGATATCCAGTATGGCTTTGTTAGAGTATGTTAACAAGCTTATCCAGACCCAAAAATACCGGATAAATAACATAGATGCTACCATCGTCGCCCAGGCGCCAAAATTAGCTGGTGTAATACCGGAAATGTGTTATAATGTCGCCCGCGTTTTAGGTGTGGAACAAAATCAAATATCGGTCAAGGCGACTACCACTGAGCATCTCGGTTTTGCCGGACGTGGAGAGGGCATCTCTGCTTATGCTGTCTGCCTTTTGGAGAATATCTAGCTTATGAAACAAAAACTGATCAGCATCATTCTCTTAACCTTTAAGCTGGGCACGGATATCATCCTGATCTGCGCCTCCTTCATCCTGTCCTTTGTGGTCAAGTTCAAACTGATCACGGCCAATACCGAAGCAACGATCTCTCAATACTACGATGCCATGTTCTTTGTCACGGTCCTTATGCTGCTAGCCTTCTATTTCGTAGGTTTATATAAGGAACGCAAGGGGATCCTCCCTGAGCTGGACGAAGTTATCGCCGTTCTGGCCGGGGTTACCATCGGAACTATTCTGGTCACCGCCTTTTCTTTCTTTTACAAAAATTTTCCTGGTTCACGTTGGGTCGTTCTATATGCCTGGATGATCTCGGCTGTTCTGATATCATTTTCACGCTTGGATCAACCGCCTGATCAAAAAACGTGGTATCGGCAACCATCGCGCTCTGGTCATCGGTGCTGATATCCTTGGCCAATCTATCGCAACCAAGATGATAGTAGATCCGATACTTGGGTATAATTTTGTCGGGTTTCTGGCCGATGAACGACCGGAAGAAATAACCTTTTATTTGAGGGATAGGATGAATATTCTTGGTCAAGTTAATGATTATGAAGAGCTGATCAAAAAGCATGCCATAAGATCGGTATTTTTAGCTCTGCCCAGACTGGATAACAGCAAGGTGATCGATATCGCGACCTATTGCAGTATGCATAACATAAGTTTTCAGGCTGTACCAAATCTTTTCGAATTGATGGCTTCCTCCGTTGATGTTTCCGAGCTGGATGGTATTCCGCTGATCGCCTTTAAGTCTTCGCCGTTGAATCTGTTTAACAGTATCTTGAAGCGATCGTTCGATGTTTTGACCTCTTTGGCCGGTTTGATCGTGTTCTCGCCGATTTTCCTGCTGGTAGCGATTGCGGTCAAAATTACCTCGGCCGGACCTGTGTTCTATATGCAGGAACGTACCGGCTTGAACGGCCGGCCTTTTAAGTTCATCAAGTTCCGCTCCATGCGGGTCGATGCGGAAAA
>JBAZXJ010000219.1:0-3244 GCA_041659865.1 Candidatus Margulisiibacteriota bacterium
CCATAGCTATCGATAATGGATTTGCTGAAGCCTACGTTAATTTAGGCATTACCTATGTCCAAAGATCTTCGCCCAAAGAAGCGATCTTGGCCTACCGCTCTGCTCTGAGGTTACAGCCAGCTTATTCAGGCCTGCAAAAAGAACTGGAACGCCTGACGGGTAACGGCCCTAAATAGTCGGCTTGTTGTTTTAGCCCATTGTCGTTAATATTGGGGAGCCCTTTTACGGGCATCAGCATTTAATAAGGCAAGGAGTAGAATATGCAGCTTGATGTTAAACAGATCCAGGAAATTTTACCGCACCGTTATCCTATGTTGATGGTCGACCGGGTGATCGAGCTGGAGCCAGGGGTCAGGGCGGTAGCCATCAAGAACGTAACGCGTAACGAAGATTATTTTAACGGCCATTATCCAGGCGAACCGATCATGCCCGGCGTTCTAATGGTCGAGGCTATCGCCCAGATCGGCGGGATAGTCGCCTTGACCGGCAGTGATGACAAAGAAGGCAAGTTGGCCTTCTTTGCCACGATCGATAACGTGCGTTTCCGCAAACCGGTAGTCCCTGGCGACCAGATCCGTTTTGAGGTCGAGACCTTGAGACTTAAAGGTTCTGTCGCCAAGATGCAGGGCAAGGGTTATGTGGACGGGGTTTTAGTGGTAGAGGCGGAAGTTATGTTCTCTCTGGTCAAGAAAGAAGAGGTCAAAGGCGGTAGTACTGCCGCTCCGGCCGTGGTCTCTGCTGACATCGATCCTACTGCTTCGATCGCTCCCGGGACCAAACTGGGCAGCGGGGTAAAGATAGGTCCTTACGTGATCATTGGTGAGAATGTCGTTCTGGGCAATGGGGTGATCGTCGATTCCCATGCCGTGATCAAACATTCCCGGATCGGTGATAACTGCCACATCCATTACGGAGCGATCATCGGGGATGATCCCCAGGATATCAGTTTTAAGGATGAGAATAGCTGGGTCGAGATCGGTGACCGGACAGAGATCCGTGAATACGTTACGGTCCATCGCGCTACCGGTAACGGCAATGCTACGCTTATCGGCAGTGATTGCCTGATCTGTGCCACGGCCCATATCGCCCATAACTGCAAATTAGGCAATAAAGTAGTGGTGGTCAGCCAGACCCAGCTCGCCGGCCATGTCCAGGTCGGCGACCGGGCAGTGATCGCCGGAATGGTCGGGATCGCGCAAAAGGTCCGTATCGGTGAAATGGCCATGGTCGGCGGTTATTCCAGGATCGTCCAGGATGTCCCTTCTTTCATGCTGGTCGAAGGTTCTCCGGCTTTTGTCCATGGTCTAAATATCGTTGGCCTGCAAAGGAACAATGTTTCAGCCAAGGCCATCAATGAGATCAAGCAGTTATATAAAATGCTCTACCGTTCGGAACTGAATATCTCCCAGGCGCTGGATGCCTTTGAGAAAAAATTCCCGCTGGCGGAGCTGTCCGTGGAAGTACAGAAAATGGTGGAATTCATCAAGAATACCAAAAAGGGTATTTCCAAAAAACAAAAGCCGGCGACTTCCAGCGATCAGGAAGATGAACAATCTTTGGAACGTTTTGAAAGCGAAGGCCTTTTTGCCAAGCTGAGATTGTTCTGATGTCGATCTTTATTTCCACAGGAGAGATATCCGGAGATCTGCACGGAGCTGCTTTGGCCAGGGAGCTGTTTCGCCTGGAACCCGGGTTGAAAATATCCGGCTTGGGCTCTGAGCGTATGAGGGCTGCCGGGGTAAAGATCCTGGCCGATGCCTCCGCGCGGAGTACGATCGGCTTTATCGAGCCTATAGTGCATCTGCCTTATTTCCTCAAGCTTTGGAAAAAGATCAAAAATGAACTTGCAGAGCAAAGACCCGAGGTTGTTGTGCTCATAGATTTTCAGGGTATCAATCTGCCTCTGGCCAAATATGCTAGAAGCCAAGGGATCAAAACAATTTATTATATCCCGCCCCAGGAATGGATCTGGGGGACCAAGCGAGGGACCAGCGAGGTCGTAGCCTTATCTGACCTGATCCTTTCCGTTTTCCGGCAGGAAGACAAATTCTATCTTGCCCAAGGCGGTAATTCCCGCTTTATCGGCCATCCCTTGCTTGATCTGGTCAGCTCTACTCTTGGCCGAGATGAATTTTTCACTCAGCAGGATCTGGCCAAATCCAAGAAACTGATCGGCCTATTCCCCGGCAGCAGGCGGCAGGAGATCAATAAACTTCTGCCGGTAATGATCAAGCTGGCGAAAAAACTGCCTTATCACCAATATATTATTTCTGCCGCTTCACCACAGATCAGGGAATTGATCAAGGAAGTACTCGCTGCCCATAATGCTCAGTTCCAGGTGGTGGAGAATGCCCATAATGAGCTGATGCAGAACGCCGATCTGATCCTGACCAGCTCCGGTACAGCTACGCTGGAAGCTGCCTGCCTGAATACGCCCATGGTGGTTATGTACAAACTCTCAGCACTTAGCTACTTTATCGCCAAGTATATTCTGCGGATCAAGATCAAGTTCATTGCTCTGCCAAATATTATCGCCGGAGAACGGATCGTTCCTGAGTTCATCTTGAACGCACCTGGTGCGGAAAAAATGATCCCGGAGGCTATGAACAGTATCTTGTCCGATCCCGCGGCAGAGCAAAAGCTCTGTAACAAATTGACCGAGGTCACCGACAGTCTGGGCGAAAAAGGTGCGATAAAAAGAGCGGCAGAAATGATCATGAGAACGACCAGGGGGCAGGCATGTTAAGCAGTATGATTTATTTTGCGATACTTTTTGGACTGGTGGTCTTCTTTCACGAGCTGGGCCATCTTTTGCTGGCTAAAAAAGCCGGGATCGGCGTCAGCGAGTTCGCTATTGGCCTGGGGCCTTGTCTGTTTCGTACTACCAAAGGAGAAACTGTTTACAAGATAAATCTCTTGCCTTTAGGCGGTATGGTGAAAATTGCCGGCATTGATGATCAAGGGGACTGTCCAACAGAGAAGAATTTTTATCAAAAGAGCTGGCTTGCCAGGTTCTCGGTCATCCTGGCCGGACCGCTGATGAACTTTGTTCTGGCCTTTTTTCTGTTCTTTACGGTCTATTCAATTATCGGCATTCCCTATACCCCTTCCAATAAAGTGGAAAAAGTCTTTGCCGGAATGCCGGCGGAAAAAGCAGGATTGGTGCCGGGGGACCTGATCGTCGGTATAGATCAGACAAATATAAGCAGAGATAATGCCAGCGAGATAGTTGCCCTGATCAAAA
>JBAZXJ010000220.1:0-3225 GCA_041659865.1 Candidatus Margulisiibacteriota bacterium
GGCTGCCCCTTGATCGCATATTGGTAATACTCTATAGCTTGAGCGATCGAGCCTTGTTTTAGATATGCCGTACCTATTTTGTAATTTGTTTCCGGGGCGTTCGGACTAGCGGCCAGAGCAAGCTTATAATGTTTTATGGCTTCATCGATCGAGCCTTGTTTATAATATAGCAGCCCGAGATTAGCATGAGCATCCGGCGCCTCCGGGGCCAATTCTATCGCGTGCAGATAGCAGGCCAAAGCCTTGGCCAGCTCGCCTTTGCCCTGATAGACGTTCGCCAGGTTAGTATATTCATCAGGGCCGGCGCTGATCCGCATAGCCGCTTCTGCGTGGCTTAAGGCTTCATCATGTGATCCCATTTTCAGATAGATGACGCACATATTATTATGGGCCTTCACTTTTTTGGGGTCCAGTTTCAAAGCTGTCGTGAAATGCTCCAGGGCTTTATCGAACTGGCCTTCTCTTTGATAGGCAATACCCATATTATTCTGAGCGATGGCTGAATCTGGTGACTTTCTAACTGTATCGGTCCAAAGGACCAGGTCATTTCGCCAGATCATATTTCTCTTGACGGTCCCAAAGGTATATACAGAAGCCAGGATGATCAAGCTGGCGATCAAGGTTCTTTTGCCAAATTTATCCAGTATGCCCAGAGCAAGTACACTTAAAACGATAAAGAAACCGACAGAAGGCAGGTAAAGGTATCTTTCCGCAAAGGTATTTTCACCCAGTACCGGAATATACAGCACCGGTATCAGCGGCAAGAGAATTAAACACATGCCGAAAAATAAAAGGCCGTTGAACTTTTTCGCAAAATAAAGAGCCAGCCCAAAACCCAAACTTATGACCAGGGCAATTAGTCCCGGCAGTTCCATGATCGAACGGACAGGATGCAGAACGTAATGAGCGTTGAGGTCAAGCGGCCAGACCAGTTTTTGCAGATATTGAACGAACAAGGGAAAGATATTGATTATATAACTAAAAAACTTCAGGTCAGCATGCCGCGGGGCCGTGGGGGCGATCCCGCCCAGCGCGATCAGCCGAAAGATCAGGTAAATGGCAATGACCGCCAGATAAGGCAGATATCTGACCAGGCTCAGTTTTGCCAGACAGGGATCCATACTGCGTACGGACTTTGGCCCTGGCACCGGGATCTTTTTGCAAAAAGACAGGTCGTATACAAAGAGCAAGACCGGCAAGGTCACTGCCGGTTCTTTGCAGAACATGGCCAAAAGGAAAAAGCTTACAGACAGCCAATAATATTTTGACCAGGCCCCGGCTGTTTTCATATAAAGATATAAAGCGCCAAGATAAAAGAAACTGAAGGAAACTTCAGGAAGACCTGCGACCCAGGTCACGGCTTCGGTATGAATGGGGTGCACGGCGAACAGCAGTGCGGCGCTAAAGGCTACAAGCACATGGTCAGTGGACAGCTCATCTTTGTTCGCTCTTTTGATCAAGAACAGAACTATCAGCAAGACCAGGACGGAACAACCGGTATGAAAAAGTATGTTGGTCAAATGGTAGCCCCAGGGCTTCAGACCAAAAAGATGATAATTGAACATATAGACGATATGCATCAAAGGGCGATAATAATTTGAGCTCATCTGCTCTTTAAAAGACCAGACATTGGACAAGAAGATATCTGGCACATACTTGATATTGGTGATCAGTTTATTTTCCAGGACCTGATCGGCATCATCGTAGGTAAAACTATTCAGCAAAGAATTTGCAGATACCCCAAAGGCGACCAGTATTATGATAAAAATAGAGAGATATTTGAACTGATCGATCCTGCTTAGATCCTTGAACTTGTTATAGATAGTCATAAGATCGCTTTCCTTATCCTTGCCATATTGGCTCAGGACGCCCATAATAAAGTACCTGATATTAAACCAATAAGAGCCGAAACAACAAGCAGATATGAAACCGGAAATAGACCTTAAGGAACATTGGCCGATCGCCCCGCAGAAAGTTACGGAATTTCAAGGCCCTGGCAAGAATCCTTTCAAGGACGGACATAATATCGAATGGGTCATCGACAATAAATACTTCTTGCACTCCTACCCTCCCGACCAGCTGGCCTCCAAACAAAAAGAACATTATCTGCTCACTATTTTGAAAGCCTTGGGTGTACCGGTACTTCAGCCTATTAATGACAAGCTGGTCCAGGGCAAGAAAAGACTTTACGAACTGGTCGACTATATCCCCCAGGACCAGACCTCAGAGAGTTCCTATCGTGATCTGTCCATAGCCCAGGCCGGCGAACTGGCCGATGTGCTCAACAAGGTCAGCAAGGTTAAAAGCAGTAGTTTTGACGACCAATTCTTTTTCCCCTTTTCCTCGATCAAGGAGAATATCGCCTTTGCCAAACACTTGATCAAGAGCAGGAACAGCGAGATCCAAATGAGCCTGCAAAAGGCTGAAACTTGTCTGCAAAAACGACTATTCCCCTTTTTGCCGTATTGCGAACCCTGTTTTTGCCATGGCGACCTCCATCCGGCGAATATACTTTGGCAGAAAGAAAAGATCAGAGCGATGATCGACTGGGAGATCGCCCATTATAAGGAAGAGCTCTACGACCTGGCCTTTGTCTTAAGCTGTATCGGTATGGACAACCCGGAAAACCTGAAAAGTCCTGCTGTCAGAGTATTGATCGTTACCTACTTTAAGAACAGCAAGCGCAGTAAACTTGCGTTTGCGTTATTACCGGAAATATTGCTGGCGACCCGTATCCAGTGGCTGGCGGTCTGGCTGGCTGGAGCCGATGACTTTGCCGTTGCTTTGCAGGAAACAGCCTATTGGAACTGGCTTTGGGAGAACATGGATGATCTGCGCCGGCTCTGGCATTCCTGGCTGGACCTGGACTTTAAATATTCAGCCGCCCGCTGGGTAGTTCAGGACCAGGGACAAAAGACCGAGCTGGACAAGGCCAAGCAGAAGCTAAGCGGACTGGACCTGTTCGGGGGCAACCTGCTTTGGGAGGTCTTTCAACCAGTCGAGGAATTTACCACCAACCTGCGCTTTTTGGCCATAGATGCCGGCAGTAACGATGATGTTGTTAAGCTGATCCAGGTCCTGGAATTGCAAAAAAAACTGCTCAATGCTTTTCCTGAAAATGACCATATCAAGATCGAAAGGTCCATAACTCTAGGTAACGCCCTGCTGGATTTTAGCAAATTCCGTATGCTCCGCGCGGCCCAGCATATCGCCAAGGAATGCGAA
>JBAZXJ010000221.1:0-3206 GCA_041659865.1 Candidatus Margulisiibacteriota bacterium
AAGCGTTCTTGATGGTGATCTTTCCTCTAAGTGTGATCTTTTCTTCTTTGGCGTTTTTCACCGGAGGTGCTAATATTTTCAGGATATTCAACCTCCCCTCCTGGTCACGCACCACCCTTATCTCCGGCTCTAAAAGTACGATATCCCTGATATTGGCTAAAATATCTCCGCCTTTGAGGGCGGTGCCTAAAAGGTCGTAGTTAACTTCGACTTTCTTACAGGTGATGAAATCACTGATCTGGACATCCTCGGCGACCAGCTGGCTGATCAGTCCGCCCTGCATCGTGGTAATCTTGACCGGCTCATTATTTAAAGCTTTGGAGATCTCTTTTTCGACTATGTGCTTGATCCCCTGCTGGGGCACTCTGGCCTTGAAAAGAACGTAAGCGCTGAAAGTAAAGGCCAGCAAGATCGCCAGAAAAACGTATCCGGTAACGATCTTACTTTCCTTTTTAGACATTAATTTTTACCTCTTAGTACAAAGACCACTCCGGCATACTTTAAAAAATTAAGATTATTATTGGCCTGCTGCAAGATCAGGGCATCACGGTTGAACAAGATGACGTCCGTCTGAAAGGCACCGGAAGTAAAGATCGCTTTGACGACCAGGGGATGGTTACCGATCCTGTCCTTTAGGGCTCTTGCTTCGTCCAGCGAATACACATAAGCAGCTGTCCCGCGATCGCGGGCTGTATCAACTGCCAGGCCGCTGCTGTCGCCATAAATAATATTATTTTTCCGGTCTAAGACCTTGGGCAAGAGCGCCGGCTTAAGGTTCAAGGCTCTGGCATCTACTATTAAGCCAGTATACAGATTACCGTCAGGTGTCCGGAGCAGTTCGCTCTTGAAGTTTATATAATTCCTCTTCTCCACCGGTTCATTGACGACCGCGGGGCCAAGTTTACTGCTGACCAGTAAAGAACCGATACCCTGACTGCCGAACAAGGGCAGGATCGCGTGGATAGTGGCCGAACCATCTGCCCCGTACTGGACCTTGTTGAACCTGGCCCGTTCGATCAACCGCTCGACTTCTGAGGTCAATACCGTATTATCCTTTAGCATCTGACCAGCGACGGTCTGTTCATCCACCCGCAGACCGTTGATCAGCTCCTTGACCTTGCTTATATAGTCTTTATAAGCTTCGGCAAAAGCTTCCTGATAAGCCTGGCCGAATTGGAGCTTGCCGCTTTTCCCTTGTTCCCTGGCAGCGATATTGATCACGCCGTTGGTCCAATCGATGTAGCCTTTAGGAAAATACTCTTTGAAACTTGCCCCGGACAGCAAGGTCTGCAAAGTCAGAATGATCACGAAAGCCGCGGCAATTTTAGCCATAAATGATCTGTTCATTATTCTTCCTCTTTATTAAAAGTGTTCACGATCTGCTCAGAGGCATTTTTCAGCCCCTCGCTCAACTGCGCAATGGCGACCTCGACCACTGTGGAATATTCCTCATGCTTGCGGATATCATATAAACGCAGTTTGCAGTTCAACTGTTTATTCAGTTCCGCGGCCTCGACCAGAATTACCAGATCTGAACCGATCGCCCGGGCTTTGGTCCAGAGCAAGGCCGGATCTTGAAGCTGGGACAAAGATACGCCTGCCCTCTTGGCCAGCACATTGATCGTATCCTTATCGTAAACATTGTAAGAGTTATTCTTGCTAAGTTCCAGGCCAAGTTTTCTGGCCACAACTTCGCTCAATACACTATTCCCCTTGGCCAAGACGATCAGATTGAATTTCTTGTCCCTGGCCAGCAGGACATCATTTCCGGCAGAATTATCTTTGGGCTTTTTGGGCTCACCAAGCTGACAGCTTAAGGTGATTTTGTACTGCCAGTCTTCCAGCAAAGCTTCCATGAATTTGGCCAGAGAAACGTCCAGCTCAAAAGAACCGGACTTGAAGCCGGTCCCAATAGCATAATACTCTGAATTGATCCCGCCGCGAATGGCCAGAACAGGGCTCAGTAAATATTCTAGTCCCGCCTGCCAATTAAAATTTCCTTCCTGCCAGCCCAGATCAAAAGCCACAAGATATTTGGCCGGCCGCCAGACCACCCCTGCCCTGAGGCCCATCGGTTGTTTTTCAGTTACAGTCGGCGTTCCGGACCAGGTCAGCTGGACCGGGAGGATGTTCTGGACGGTCAGCCCGAACTGGACATCGTCTCGCCAGGGATAAAGCATACCCCAATCAACACCAAGCCCCTGGGCAGTTTTATTGTACAGTTGTCTGGAGAGAAATTTAAGCGACAGCCCAGAGATCAATTCATTTTGGAACTTGCGGCCGTAAGAGATCATCATTAAAGTTTGGCTGTCACTGAAAGACCCGCTGGAAACCGGACGGGCAGTAGTATTGCCCACAACATTGAGCCCGTCCGTGTTCAACCCAAAATAACTAAAGCCGAAACTGCCATATTCCACCGGCAGGACATAGCTGGCAAAAGTATATTTATTCTCGAAAAGGTCGGTAAAGTAGGTACTTTGCACTTCCTGCCTGGTCAGGCATTCAAGTCCGGCAGGATTCCAGTAAACCGTGGAGGCACTGTCAGCCAGGGCGGAAGCACAACCGCCAAGCCCTGTCTCCCTTGCGCTGAAAGCGTTCTGCAAAAAGGACATCGGCAACGTCTCAGCAAAGGAGCTTGCACAGAATATCAATATCAGGCCCAAGAGGATCAAAAAGTAATTTTTCATTTTGCCTTTTTCATTTTTCATTTTGCCTTTGGACACATTCACCATAGCCCGGTCACTGAGCTTGTCGAAGTGGCCTTTGTGCCTAACAAATCTTACCACACACACCACGTAAAATCTATCGACTTCCGCCGAAAGATCGAAGCCCTGGAACGCCGTTCGGAGGAACATGACCATCAGCTCTCCGTACTGTTCGAGAATATCCGGCAATTGCTGAACCCGCCTGTGGAGAATAACAAGAGATCGATAGGGTTTGGAAGATAACTGTCTGAACCATGATTAGAAGGATTACAGGATTAGCATGATTTAAGATCAAGAAATCAGGAAAATCAAGTAAATCAAGGTTCAGACAATGAATAGGCCAAGCAAACTAATCATAGCCCGATGCTTTACGAAGTTTTAAGCCTGGGCAGGGCGGTCACTGATCTGACAGACGATATTCTGGACCCCGAAAAATTCCGATTCGGTGGAAGGAGCGCCATCCTGAGAGAGCATTTTCACTAAAGTTTTCATGTTGTGCTC
>JBAZXJ010000222.1:0-755 GCA_041659865.1 Candidatus Margulisiibacteriota bacterium
CAGAGTTGCCGAGATCATCAACCGGACCTTTGCTCCCAAGCATAAAAAACTGATCAGTATCAACCTTTCGCTATTTCCGCAGGAGACCAGAGAAACGTATTTCTGGGGAACTTTGCGCGACGTTTTTCAAAGATATGAATCGGATGTGGCCGGGGTCAGCGAGACTTTTTACGATATGCTGTTCCTGGAAGGCGTGGAGAAATGTTCCACGGACTTCATCGCGACCTTGTTCAATATGCTGCAGACCAGAGAAGCCGGGAGCATGATCAGCAGGAGTATCAAGGTCATCTTCGGTATCGACACCAACCAGGACCTGGATCGGGTCAGGGAGTATTTCAAATTCTGCCACATCATCAGGATACCTTCACTTTCCGAAAGAAAAGAGGACCTGGTGATCCTGATCCAGGCGCTGATCGAGAAGTACAGCAGAAAGTACGCCCAGAAAATTGAAGGCGTATCCTTGGAAGCCTTGAAAATATTGCTAAATTACCGCTGGCCGGGAAACTCAGCCGAACTGGATGCTGTCATCGAGAACATGGTCCTCTTAAGCAAAGGCGATCCGGTGCTGAAAGTAGAAGCTTTGCCGATGACGCTCCAAATGCTGGAAGATAATATTTCCAAACCCGGTTACAACACTATCCTGTCGTTGTCTCAAGCCAAAGACTTGTTTGAAAAAGAACTGATCAGTTTTGCTTCTCAGAAGTTCGGCGTGGATAAAGCTTCCGCTTTGTTAAAGGTCCATGCCCAGGCGGCAG
>JBAZXJ010000222.1:765-3165 GCA_041659865.1 Candidatus Margulisiibacteriota bacterium
TATTCCGTACCCCGCGGGACGCGCGATATTCTTCCGCCGGAAACTGCCTTGCTGGAGCAGGTCCGCAGGATCGCTTGCTCCGTGCTGGATAACCATGGTTATCACGAGATCTCGACCCCGATCTTTGAACAGACCGAGCTATTCATCCGCGGTATCGGCCAGCTTACTGATATCGTAGAAAAAGAAATGTATACTTTCCAGGATAAAAAAGGCCGCAGTTTAACGCTTCGCCCTGAGGGAACCGCGCCAGTTGTACGTTCCTATTTAGAGAATAATCTTGGACGGGAAGGCCTGCAGAAACTTTATTACAAGGGGCCGATGTTCCGCTACGAACGGCCCCAGGCCGGACGCTACCGCCAGTTCGAACAGATCGGGGTTGAGCTGATCGGTTCCCAGGCGCCGATCGCTGATGCCGAAGTGATAACTATCGGCACGACGATCTGTGAACAGCTGGGTATCCAGGACCTTACGGTAGCCATTAACAGCGTGGGCTGCGCGGTCTGCCGGCCGGTGATCCGCGAGCAGCTAAAAACCTTCATCGTCTCCAGCCTTAAACATCTCTGCGAGGATTGCAACCGGCGGTACAGCAGTAATCCCTTACGTATTCTGGACTGCAAAAAAGAACATTGCCAGACCTATTTTGCCGGATTGCCCAGTTCGATCAGCGTGCTCTGTCATGAATGCGCCGACCACTTGAGCAGTGTGCTGGAATTTTTGGATAGTGCCCAGGTCAAATACCATGTCGATCCATTTTTAGTGCGCGGACTGGACTATTACACCAAGACCGCTTTCGAGATACGCTCAGATAAATTAGGCGCCCAGAACGCGATCTGCGGTGGCGGGCGTTATGACGAATTGATCAAAGAGTTAGGCGGGCAGAAAACTCCGGCTTTCGGTTTTGCCTTCGGCGTGGAACGTATGCTGATGGTCTTAAAACAGCAGGAGGTCCAGCCTGCGGTACGCAGTACCGCGCCTTTTGTTTATTTCGTATCAATAGGGAACGTCGCGGCGCGCAAGGCCTTTTTATTTCGCAATAAATTATGTTCATTGGGTATCCGGGCTGATATCGACCTGGAGAATCGCAGTTTAAAAGCCCAGTTCAAAAAAGCTGACGCCCTTAAGGCGACTTACGTCTGCGTGATCGGCGAGGAAGAGATCGCCAAGAACCAGTGTCTTTTGAAGAACATGGCCACGGGGAAGCAGGAGCAGGTTGGGTTTAAGGACCTGGAGAAGAAGATCGGCAGTCTGTCAGAAAAATAAACTCCCGTCATTGCGAGGAGCCCCGCATCGGGGCGACGTGGCAATCTCGTTAGAGTAGATTGCTTCGGCGGATGCCTTCTCGCAATGACGGAGGATAGTCGCTTTAAACTCGGGGTCTTATCCCCGCATAATAAATATGAAAGGATCAAGATAATGCTAAAACGCACCGTATATTGTGGAAAGCTAAGCAGTAAAGACATCGGCAAAGAGGTGACCTTGAACGGCTGGGTCCATCGCTGGCGCGACCACGGCGGACTGGTCTTTATCGACCTGCGTGACAAGACCGGAATAGTCCAGCTTACTTTTGACGGAAGCAGTTCTGAAGCCCATGCCACCGGTCAGGAGCTGCGCATGGAATATGTGGTCGGGGTTAAAGGTGAGGTTATTGCTCGCGCCAAGGAAAATGTTAATCCTAATCTGCCCACCGGAGAGATCGAACTTAAGGTAAAAGAGATCGAACTGCTCAACAAGTCAAAGACTCCGGCGATCAGCGTTTCCGAGGAGCAGGAGATCGATGAGAACGCGCGCTTGAAATACAGATATCTGGATATGCGTAAACCGACTTTAGCCAATAATATGCTGCTTAGACATAAAGTGGTCAAAGCGGTGCGTGATTATTGCGACGATGAAGGTTTTCTGGAAATAGAGACGCCTGTGCTTAACAAGAGCACGCCGGAAGGGGCCAGAGATTATCTTGTCCCGAGCCGTGTTTTCCCGGGTAAATTCTTTGCTCTGCCTCAATCCCCTCAGCTTTTCAAACAGACCTTGATGATCGGCGGGCTGGAAAGATATCTGCAGATCGCCAAATGTTTTCGCGACGAGGACTTGCGCGCCGACCGCCAGCCGGAATTTACCCAGATCGACCTGGAGATGTCCTTTATTGATGAAGAAGATATCATGAAACTTACAGAAGGTATCCTGAAAGTATCGCTGGAAGCGGCAAATAAATGTTTAAAGAACCCGATCCCGATGCCGAACTTCCCTTTCCCCAGGATAACTTACGATGAATGTATGGACCGCTTCGGCGTCGATGCTCCGGATATGCGTTTTGGGCTGGAATTAAATGACCTGACCGAGCTTTGCCGTGGCGTGGATTTCAAGGTCTTTAAAACAGTGGTCGAAAGTAAAGGTGTGGTCAAA
>JBAZXJ010000223.1:0-3156 GCA_041659865.1 Candidatus Margulisiibacteriota bacterium
AGGCTCTTTCTGGCAGGAGAGCTCTCGGCAAAGATGCTAAATGATCCGGTATTATTGCAGGAGTTGGCGCAAGCTGGGCTCATTAGTTCTCCAGACCAGAAAGGTTATTTCAGCTTCATAGGCGATAGCTACATTACAGCAGAAATTAGCACAAAGATCTCGAAAGAAAAAAGGGATATGCTCAAGTCTTTGTTCAGCCTAAGCCGGAATTCCGTAGCGATCCTCCGGCAGAACCAAAAACTGGCCGCTCAGGGCGCCAGACTGCTGGAAAAAGCCTTTACCGCCAAGGACATCTATTATTTGGTCGATAATATCGGCGAGATATTCTTTGATCTGGGACTGATCAGCCAGCTCTTGGCCGATCGTAAAAAGAGAGGAGCTACCCCGCCGAAAATTCATCTAATTGCCCGTAAGGGGGCAATGGAGAACGATGTCGATACTAAAACCTTAAGAGAATTGATCCGTACGTATTTTCCGGATCTGTTTACAGGGGCGGCTGCTGTCTTGATCGAAACTGACCATAATTCCTCCCTGCTTGGCCATGATCTTAGAGAGTTCTCTCCGGCGTTGCTGGAAAACATGCAAAAGCCAGGTAGCATGGTCCTGGCCAAGGGATTGGGGAATTTTATCACTATGCAAAACGCCCCTTTTGATATTTGGTATATGTTCATCAGCAAGGGATTCCTTGGGCAGAGAATTACCGAAATGCTTGATATCATGCCTAGGGATAACGCGCCAGTAGTGCTTGAATATAAAGCCGGGACGGATATCAGGCCGGCTTATGTTGAACGCTACCTAAAGGAACAGGATCAGTAAAAAGACCGGCCATAGCTAGCGTCAGGTGCTCCAGTGAAGAACTTGTTTCCACGTGATAGGCCCCAATTTTAGTGCGTACTAAAGCGCCGAGAAAAGCGCAGGTCCCTAATTCGCTCCCGATATCCTTGGCCAAACTGCGGATATATGTTCCCTTTTCACAGGTAACTCTTATGGTCAGCTTGGGCAGCTCGGCGCCTTGATCCTCATGTGGATATTTTAATACCTCTATTTTCATTATGGTGATATATCGAGGCGCCAGTTTAACTTCTTTGCCCTGACGAGCCAGGTCGTATGCCCGTTCTCCGTGATGATGTACCGCGGAATATATGGGCGGATATTGCAGGGTCGTGCCGATGAACTTGAGCAGGGCCTTGTCGATCTGCTCCGGGGTCAGGTCCGGGACAGGCTTCGAGTCAATGATCTGGCCTTCACGATCCAGGGTATCGGTTTCCACTCCCAGGATAACTTCTGCCACGTATTCCTTATATCCGCTCATCAACTGATCGATCTGTTTGGTGGACTCGCGGCCAACAGCTACTAGAAGGACCCCGCTGGCCATCGGGTCGAGCGTCCCTGCGTGGCCGACCTTCTTTTCGCCGGTAAGTCTTTTGACAAAGGCAACAACATCGTAGGAGGTCATGCCCAGGGGCTTGTTGATATTTAAGATCATCTTGCGCTTGAGAAAGAGACAGCTCCGTAGCCGACGACTCTGCTCTTGTCCCCGGCCGTATCTCCGGAATTCGCATACTTTAAAAATATCGCCTCGGTCCAGCTATTTTCCTGTGCTATTCTCATGGTGGTTATCACGGGTAGCTGCCCGCACATTTCCCATTCCTTGGTCAGACAGTTGGCCATAACTTTTTTCAGGTCCATTTGGCTGATCGCTTCGAGCAGGGGCAAGTCTTTGGCTCTGGCCGTTTCGTAGTCGTGGAAGTGGGAAAGATCACTGCTGGCTACGACCAAATACTTCAGGTCCCTGGCACAAGAACTTATGGCTTCGGCCAATATTTTCGTATTATCCAGCCCTCCGCTCATGACGATCGGCACGATCCTTAACTTCTCGCCAAATAAATATTGCAGGAAAGGCAGCTGTACTTCCAACGAATGTTCCTGCTGATGGAAACTGGGGATGTCGGCAATGCGCGGATCATAGGCGATCAATTTTTGCGCGAGCTTCTGTTCGACCTTAATTTCACCTAGCGGGGTGAGCAGATCGCCGGAGGCATATATAGAGGAAGCTTCTCCCCAAACTTGATGGCTAGGGGCCAGAACAAATACTACGTCATAGTCTTCCCCGGTAAGTTGTTTATAACTGTATCCGGCTACGGGGCCGGAATAAATATATCCGGCATGAGGAGCAATTATCGCGCGGACATTGCTAGCAAGTTTAGGGGCTTCATTAATATAGGCAGAAAGTTCTTGTTGGAGTATTTGCTTTTCAGCAGGATAGAATCTTCCGGCAAAGACAGGCTTGCGCAGCATTTGAGATCAGCTCCATTAAGCCCAGCGGATATTAGCTTTTTCCAGTCGAGCCAGGGCTTCCTGCAGACGTTTTTTGTCTTCGACCAGAGCCAGGCGGACAAAACCTTCACCTTCGGCGCCAAAGGCCGTGCCAGGAGCTACGACCACTCCGGTCTCCTCGATCAACTTAGTGGCAAAACCTGCTGAATCATAACCTGCGGGGACAGGTACCCACATATACATGGTCGCGGACGGCTTCTTCAATTTACAGCCGAGCTTTTTTAAACCCTTATACATTATATCGCGTCTTTTCTGGTAGATCTTTCTGGTCTTGTCCAGATCCTTTTCCGGCACGCTTAATGCGGCGATAGCCGCGCGCTGGTTGATCATGAACAGGCCGTAATCGAGATTTGTCTTTATTTTGGCCAGGGTAGCGAGCAGTTTTTTGTTGCCGACGGCAAAGCCGATCCGGAAGCCGGCCATGGAAAAGCTTTTGGAGCAGGTATGGAATTCAATGCAGACATCCTTGGCTCCAGGGATGGACAGCATGCTGATGTTTTTAATTTTATCAAAATAGATCTCGGAATAAGCAAAATCACTGACCAGTATCTTCTGATGTTTTTTGCAGAACGCCACGGCCTTTTCAAAACTCTCCCTAGTCGCGGTAGCGGCTGTTGGGTTGGTAGGGTAACTTAAAATTATCAGCTTGGTCTTGTCCAGGATATCCTGGGGGATCAATTCGAATTGCGGCTGGAAATCTTTATCGACCGGCAGAGCCATTGGTATTCCGCCGGCCAGTATCGTGCCGCGAAAATGCGCCGGGTAGGCAGGCATAGGCGTAAGCGTTATATCCCCAGGGTTAACTAGCGAAAAGATCAA
>JBAZXJ010000224.1:0-3143 GCA_041659865.1 Candidatus Margulisiibacteriota bacterium
TTTTGGGAAGCAAAAATATAAAACTATGTCGGGAGAACATCTTCTTTTTATTACCCGTAGCCATGAGCGATGAGGATAATGAGGTTAGGACATTGGCTGAAAAAACGATAATAGAGCTGCAAGATAGGAAGGACCCGTGGGAAGTGTGGGAAATGAATCAATTAGCAGAAGATCTGCTTGAGAAACAAAAGGCAAAAGGTCCGATAGGTATGAAGCCAAGGAAAAACAAGAGAAGAAAAACAGTTAATTAATGAGCCTTCCTATGTTTAGATCTTGCTAACGAATGCATTGTGATATCCGCCGCGTGCGCAAGCTGGCGAGGAAGTCGGCGCAGATCTACCTGGAAAAGAGGGAAGCAGCCGGATTTCCGTTGCTGAAGAAGGGCTAGGCCGCTTCTTCTTCCTCTGCTGAAGTCGACAAGATGATCCTGGCTGGCTGGCCTTGCTTATCGGTTAACCACAATAAAGATATCGCACATGAATCTTCATCATAAGCCAATATCTCTGGGTATTTGATCGCTAGATCGATCGCGATATCAAAGGAGTTTTCATCTATTGGGTAATCACCATATCCTTTTAGAGCGCGTTCATGCAGATCTTCAAGTAAGTCATATTCGGAGTTTTTGATATTCTTTCCATCCAGGCTATTTTTGCTCGCTGACAGAAGTTTTTCGATCTCTGCCAGAACGGACCTGTTAAGTTCATAGGATCTATGTCCAGGCTTGGGCTGGCGCAAGGAGTTATTAATCATTTGTATGCCTTCCCGAATGCTGAACAAGCCTTGCTTTTCCTGCTGGGTACGGATGTAGGCGAATTCACCCTGAAGCCTTTTCATCTCTCGCATCAGTTCCGAGAAGATCTTGTCCTCATCGGTATGTTTGGCGTTCTCCAGACAGGTCTTATCTCCGACCAGGATCAGCCTTTCCATGCCCCGGCTCAAGGAGACGTTGAGTCGGTTAAGTTTGTTCATATGACCGACCTTGCTGGGGTCAGGATTACTGCGTACTGTGGTCAGGATGACCAATTCGCCTTCAGACCCCTGCATTTTGTCCGTGGTCACGATCTGTTCCTCTATGAACCGGGCGATCTGGGCCGGAGTATATTTGCCCTGTCCAAAGCCGTTCTGCTGGAGTTCACGGAACATGCTCTGTAATAACTGGATCTGCCCGTTATAACCGCTGATGATCCTGATCTGTTCCAGGCCGTATCCCGAGTTCAAGGCTCTCTGTACTTCCGCGATCACCTGTTCAGCCTCGCGCAGGTTTATCAAAATACCTTCCTTTGGCTCATCATTATTTAATTTTTCATTAGGCCGGTTAGCCAAGTAACGGCTGATCTTCTCTGAATCGTTTAGCGCAACTCCTTCTGAAACGATCCTTAAAGAATCTTTGGTCCTGGCCAATGTGATCTCGTTACCCCTGCTGCCTTTGGGCATAGGAACATCTGCGAAATGCATGGTATCCTGCTCGATCATCCGCCACATTTTTGGCACCATCTGACCGTCATAGATCAGGCGGCTCAAGAGGATAGCTACAAGAGGGTGATTACGGTAATTCCTGGCCAGAAAGACCCGGGCAAAACCTTTATCCCAAAGCCAGGCCATCCCGCTCTCTTTTAGGACCAACTTTTCTTCGTTAGTTCTATTACCATGTTCTTTGTCATTATAGAACGGTTCTAACTGTTTATGATCGCCGGCCAGGAGGAGCTTTTCTTTGGCCTTGGCCGCACAAAGCAGGGTTTCGGTCTGGTTCAAGGTGCCCGCTTCGTCGATGATCACTACGTCATATGTATTATCTGCGCTTGCCGGTGCTCCATACAGCGAGTCCGTTGTTACCCCGACGATCAGTCCATTTTTGCCCTCCGGAATATCGCCGGGCATCCAGGCCTGCCGGTTATGGAGCCCTTCATTGATCGCGTCTTTGCGATACTTGGAAAATATCCGCTGGACATTGTTCTTTCTTTGCAAAAGCTTCAGTATGATATTGTCCACTGCCTGGTTGGTCCGGCTAACGATCAGGACCTTTTTGTTAGCCGCGGCCAGCTGTTCCACGATCGCGACCACGGTGGTGGTCTTGCCGGAACCGGCACCGCCCTGGACCAGAGCTACTCTTGTGTCAGACTGTAGGGCTGTTTGAACTGCGAGGCGCTGAAATTCATCAAGCTCACGGTTCTTGATCACGATGTTATGGGGCAATTGAGCACGGGTTATCGCCTTAGGCTTTTGACGACCAAATAGTTCCAGGATGACAGGTGATGCTTTAAGGTGTTTTATGGTATCTGTCTGTTTTATTAAACGTTTTTTTCTGCTATCCAGTTTTTCCCGTTCTTTTTTACTGTATTCATCGGTTTTGTTCGCCAAAACAGCTAATTGCTGCTCGACATCGGTTAACATGGAAAGCAGGATCTTTTGGCTGGTATTGGCTAGTTTTAAGGTCTCGCTTGGATCTAACTGCCAGGAATAGCCTTCCTGTCCAGGAAGCTTGATGGAATTGATGAACGCTTCCCGGGCGTATTCCTTGTCGATCATGGTATCTTCTGAAAGTAACTGGACCGGGAACCGGCGGCAAGCTTCCAGCAGGGCATGGTCAGGATTCGGACCTACCGAGAGTGATAAATAGTCCGTGCCCCAGTCTTTCTTTTTACGCTGCTCCAGGGCCGCTCTGATCGACTCGATCTCCTGGTATTTCTTATGCAAGGGCTGTAACTGATAGCCGCCCTTGTCCGTTCTGACCACATTGAAGTCTTTATTACGGACCAATTTGCCCTTATTGTCGGGAAGTACAACTTCATCCATGAGCCAGAACAAGGTATCTCTCCCATGATCATTTATCTCTACAATCTGCCTGTTGATCCCATCTGCTTCTGCCCAGTAGCGCTTGACCAGTATTACCAGAGAAGTTCCTCTGGGCCGGTAATCATTGGCGGAGAAGACCGAAGAACTTGATCTGTTATTCTCGATTGTGCGGTTAGACGGAATTTCGCTGATCCTGATCTCACCAGGTTTTAGGTCTGCTCTGCGGAAAACATGCAGGGCGTCAAAGCTATAAAACTCCTGTTTATCGTTAAAATTCAATTCCTTATCTGAATCCCTCTCAAGGGTCTTTATTCCAGTAGTTGTTATTACTTCCTTTAAGAGCCAGTATA
>JBAZXJ010000225.1:0-3088 GCA_041659865.1 Candidatus Margulisiibacteriota bacterium
GCGATACCGCAACATTCAGCCGGTTTAAGCTATAAAGAAAATCCATTCCTCTCGGGGCATCCTCCGGACTTGAACTGCTTAGGGAAAAAATGACCAAAGGGGCTTCTTGGCCTTGGAATTTATCAACCGTGCCAATAGGAAGGTCGGGCATGGCTTCAGTCAGCTTGGCGACTTGTGCATTATAAGGTGCGATGATCATGATATCCTTAGCAGTTAACGGCTGGCTTTCCGCTTTTGAATCGACCCATATCGCCTTGTTTTTCAAATCATTAACCAACTGCACAATGACATTGACTTCCTCAGTTGAAGAACTTTGATTGCCCTCATGTTCGACCGGCTGAAAAAAGAGTCCAGATCCGCTGAACGGTCCGTCATGGATGACCGCTTGCTGTTCCAGACCTTGCTTCGGATATAGGCGACTATTATAAAACAGTTCCGAAATAAAGGTACATATCGCGGGATGAAGCCGCCAAGTCTCGCTAAGGAATATACCCATATTATCGGGAATAGTCTGGCTTCCGTTGAGCAAGTGTTCGAGCGCGGACAGCTCTGTTCCTTCGGGGTGGGTGCCTTGCTGGGGTTGTTTTAATTGCTGCGGGTCGCCAAGCAAGATCATGTTTTTTGCGGCTTGGGAGACAGCTAGGGTATCGATCAAAGAAAATTGTCCGGCCTCATCTACAAATAAATAATCGATGCTGTTTTCCAGAGATTGCTTTGACCATAGCCAAGAGGTGCCGGCTGCGATCATAAATTGTCCAGATTCAATGGCACCTGGCACGTCGTCGGCGCTAGTGGTCTCTGTCAATCCGCGGGGTAAGGTGTCGCTAGGATTGCTAACTTTCTGTATACAGCGGATCTCGATTCCTTTTTCCCAGGCCATAGTCAGCACCTTATCCAGTAAACCCCTGATCACCTTATGGCTAAGTGCGGTGATTCCAATAGTATATCCATGAGCAATGAGGGACAGGATCATCTCTGCTGCGGTATGGCTTTTTCCAGCACCCGGAGGGCCCTGTATAGGCAGGTAACTATGGTCCACTTGTGCTGACCATTTGATAGAACGCTGTTGCTGATCGATTCCCAACGGAACTTCACCCCGGGTTCGCGGCGAAAGACGCAAAAGCAGGTCACGGGCAGCGCGATACATGGTATCAGGATGATCGATGCCGTGTCGGGCGATCCATTGGGCCACTCGGGTTATGGCGTCTTGCTTGTCCTTATCCAGGTACATTTCAAATTTGAATACAGAGTTGGGATGAATGTCCAAGATAGAAGGCCCTTTTTTAATGGCAATGGTGTTATGCAACAGATCTATTGCCTCCACTTCGCCAAATGAGCCACCGTCGCCGGTTTTGAGTTTGTCTTTCACCCGTACCTCGCATTCCTGCAGCGGAAATGTATAAGTATCAATGACACTTTTTTTGACGGGTTGCCGGTTACCGGTAAACAGAAGACCCGAGATAGCGGTCTTTTCTTCCAGCAGTTCGTCATCGGGTAGTTCCTTCATCCTAAAATATTCCCACCAGCCGGCTTTGTTCTCGCGGCGATACCAATCCAGCATGTTGGCCAAAAGCCAGACTCCTTGTTGCTCATCGTTGCGGTCCTCGCGAATGATCGGAAGGTCATGGGTAAGCTGACGGAAAAGGTTAGCGATCATTTCCTGATAGGCGGTTAGGGCCTCGCTGGGATCTCCCGCCACTAATTCGGGGCGTGCGATGAAAGCGCCACTAGCGATCAACTGGGATCTCAATTGTTCCAGCCAATTCCTGAGACGCCTGGTCGATAGGCAGTCTTCCCGATTATAAGCTTCTACCGCGGCGCTGGTTTCTGGTGGTATTCCTGCCGCGTCTTCGTGTTCTAGGAAATACTCTACGGTCCTCAATTCCTGGGATGCCGTACGAAGTTCCATGGCTCGATTGAAGGCATGAAATATCTCAAGTTCCTTTAAGGAGTAGTTCTCAATCCCTGCTCTCAGGGATTGTTTGACAATGCTGTGCAGGTCGATAAAGAGGCCTGCTCGCAGCATACGGTCGATCTCGTCCTCGCAGGTATTATATTTTCCCATAAGCCGCTTGATTGCAACGGGCTCGTAAGGGGAAAAGTGGTAGATATGCATTTGCGGATAGTTGGCCCAGCGCTGCATCGCCATAGCAACAAATCTCTCGAATGTTTCTTTTTCCAAAGCTGGGTCAAAAGCCCAGATGTGGTGGTAAGCATCCTCGGATTCGTCGTTAAACTGCCAGCCAAACAGGTACTCCAGTCCGTGCCCCCCCCGCGAAAGGGTCGCTTTCCAGGTCGAAGAAAATATCACCGGCAGATGGCTCTGGGAGCCGGGACAGGCCTTGGCCCGACTCCGGCGTAAAGAGTTCGTAAACAGGCGCTTGGCTTAGCCTGGATTCCAGTTGCACTCTAGCCTGCTCTCGTAATTTGACGAACGTTTCCACAGCTCCTCTCGAAGGTTTGAAAGGCAAAGGCAATGTAAGTCCTCCAAGTCCCTCCAGAGTGTCAACAGACCAGCGGGTTAGTTCTTTGCGGTGACCGCCGGCCAATCCTGCAACCAGCGAAAGGTGATCATCTTCTCGACGTTGTGCATCACAATGTCGCCACCAGGAGCAAATATCACAATGTGCAGTAGGGTGCGGGTAGGTTATTTTGTCGCGGGGGACACGATCGACCTGCTCGAGCAATTGCCGCTGTATCAACCGGAAGTAGGCCATATAGTCGGCCACTCGAAATGAGCGGACAGACATTTCTTCGTCTGGACTAATGACATGCATATAAGCCGGTGCGACACCTTGTATTTCGGCAATGATTTGCGAATACAGGCAAAGTTGTAAAATGGTTCCTGCGCGCGTTTCCTGTGCAAGCTTGGTATCCATGACTTCATACGACCAGTTGCCGAGTTTACTCGGACTTTCCACTTTTCTTAGAAAGTCGGCCCGGCCCGCCCAGCGTTCGCGGCTCAAACTGGCCTGATAGATCACATCGTAGCCGCTGAGCATGGACCGAATGGTCCGCGATAAGCCAGCATCATTACTGCCGTCGAAATTATTCTCAATACTTAACTGTTGCTCTCGGAACTGCTCTA
>JBAZXJ010000226.1:0-3079 GCA_041659865.1 Candidatus Margulisiibacteriota bacterium
CAGTTCATAACCTTCGGCTTCTCTCCAGTTCAGCGATTTCAAGACCCAGTTAGCCTCACCTGGTCTTTTAAAGGTCAGCCAGGTCATCCAGGAATTGCCGACCTCGAAACCCTCGAATAAATTCAAAAAATCTTCTTTCTTTAACAGCAGTTGGTCGTTGGTCATGACCCGCCGTTCCTGGACCAGCCGGTTAATATCGATATATTTGTTCACTACCGCAGCGTAACTGTCAAAAAAACTTCCGGTCACTATCTCCAGTTCTTTTTCGGTCAGTTTTTCACGCGTGCTCTTGTGTTGAACATAGTAATAAACCGCCATTTTACCTTTATATTCCAGCTCGACCCGGCCGCGGACCGAAAGATCGGCCAGATCCTTCTCCTGCCTCATTTGCTCCAGAACATTTCTGGCCTTGATCTCCGAATACCTTTCTTTAGGCAAGGTGATCAGTATCCCGGAATTAACGCCATTATTGAAAGTACTGATACTTGATTCATCTTTACTCATTAACTGGTCCAAAATAAAGCGGGCTTCCTCATACAAGGTCTTGTAGCTGTTCCTTTGCAGATTATCATCGGTCATATATTTATAGTAATCCTCGACCATCTGCTCCGGATAATCGTTCCGTATCAGCTCTTCCTTCAGGTTAGCTTTCTTGTCGTTGGAACTTAGTTCCAGTTTTAACAGCCGGCAGATGTTCCAATGTTTGCCATAACCGACCTTGTGTTCTAACCAGTCGCCAAAAGACACATGGATCAGCTTGCCGTTATGCTTTAACGCTTCCGTAGCCATGACCATGGTAATATTGCTTTGCTGGCTCTTCTTGTTACAATAGATCCTAAGCAGGCCGTCTTCCGATACCAGCGGGGCATCTTCGGTATAACTCAATATATTCGACGTAGAAGTCATGCATTTCCAGGCCTCATCGTATACCTGATGATAAGTGACACCGAAAAAGAACGGCAGTTTAGCCGGCATCCTGGTCGCCCCTGTCTGGCTTAAGATCGTCGCAAATGGCAGGACAATGGTCACAACGCTTTTGTCCAATACCGGCTGGACCATACCAAGTTCTCCCCGGTTGCAGACAACGACATTATCCTTGCGCGTTTTCAAGGTCTCTGAAACCATCTTCTCGATCATGTCCGCGCAGATCTTCGTGACATTGTTCTCCAATAAATCATCCATATTGATCTTTTCCAGGTAATGGCAGATGAATTCATCAGTTCGCCCTTCGATCTCGCCGTGAAAATACTTGTTTTGCACGAACCAGTTCTTGACCTGGTCAATAATATAGGGAAAATGCTCCTTGATCTCCTTGATCGGCATATGGTTCTTGTATTCACCGACAAAAATAGCCAAGGCCACGACCTGGCCTTCTTCGATCAGAGGAACGATGATCTCGGACCTGATATCATCGATGACATCAAAGACCCGATTGCTAAAGGTGACCTTTTTGCTGTCAATGGCGTACTGCATTGCCATGCTCGGCCTTCTTACGCTTTTGTTGGCGTAGGTCGAGCTTAAACACAGTCCGTTTTTGGAGCTCTCGATGATCTCCAGCTGTATCTGATCATCTTTAGGCGAACGGCCTACCCTGTAGGTCGCTGCACCTTCCTGTCTGAAGTTTTGATCCATGTCCAGGAAACGTAATAATGACCTTACGGCTTCATCGCCTTCCTCATAGCTTTTCAGGGAGAGAACATCCCTGACCCTGCTGAATCTCATTTGCTTGATCTCTTCTACTTTTTTGACCGTTTCCACCGGCAGTTTGACCATAAATTCGGTCAGTCCATTGCGTTCTTTGGTCGCCACTTCACTTTTAACTTCAATGTTCCCGCCGTGCAGATAGACCATTAGCAGCGCTATAGGCAAGCCCAATCCGGTACCGCCGGAACTTTTCTTGGTGGTAAAAAATGGTTTAAAAATAGAATCCATATGTTCAGGCGCTATACCATGGCCATTGTCCCGAATACAAAATACGACCTGATTATCGTCACTGAACTCAAAACTTAGCACGACCCGGCCGTTGGCGACCTCACTAACAGCGGACAGAGCGTTATTGAGCAGATTCTCTATCACCCGTTTGATCTTAAGATCATCGATGACTATATTCTTACCTGGATCTATATGTTCGAGAACGATCTTTTTTCTTTCCTCATCACTATATTCATCCAGGATCTGATTAATGAAAACTATGGGGGACACCTTGGTCATTTTGATCTCATCGACCGACAGGGTCTTCATCGCTTCCATCAGTTCATTGATCCCGCTGATAGCTTTTTGCATGATGGAAGAATTTGAGGTGTAATAGCGGAATACTTTATTCTGCTCGACCAGGATCTCTCTGATATATTCGATCTTATCCTCTAGCTTTGCCTTGGCGGGGATCCGGTTTATCCGCTCCAGCCATTCGCGTACGTTCTTAACGACCAGGTTGTCATTGGCGATACAACTGCCGATGATCGAGGTATAGTTCTTGATCTCATGACGGATCCTGCTGCCGAACACTTCCGCCAGCTTTTTCAAGGCCAGAACTTCCACGACTTGTTCTGAATTTGTTGAACTAGGCACTACCCCCAGTTCTTCGGGCAAAAGATCAGTACTTACCGACTGGTCAAAGCCGGTGATTATCTTGAATGAACTGCAAGTTTTGAGAATAGTATTGATATTGGGTATCAGCATTGCTTTAGATAATCCGTTTATATTTGTATAACATTAAAGGGCCTCAGCAATTACCTTACGTTACGTCCTTATATATATCGCAACATGGCGGAGATAATTTCATTTTTTTTCATCATCCAGGGAACCCTTAAAAATTGGACTAACAAAAGACCCTGCGGTATTAAGCGCAGGGTCTTTATCTAAAAAGTGTGAAATACTATTAGCTATTTTTTCTTGGCTCTCTTGGCTTCCTTGATCTTGTTGATCCCGTTATCAATAGCTTTGATCATTTTGTCCATTTCTGATTCAATGCTGGTCTCTTTTTTGGGAGCGTCGATCTTTTTCCCTTTTCTAGATCTCTCTTCCCTGGCGACCTTATCATCTTTTTTGACCGCACCCTTCTCCACGAACCCGACTATTT
>JBAZXJ010000227.1:0-3071 GCA_041659865.1 Candidatus Margulisiibacteriota bacterium
TGCAGAAAACCCTTTTGGAAAGTGATATGAGCCGGGGCCGGCGGAAAGAGGTCGTTGATAAGCTGGCGGCGGCTTATTTACTGCAGGGGTATCTTGACCGGAAGAAGTAACCCACCGTCATTACCATTGGACCGCTCGGACGAAGAAACAACTCCGTCATTGCGAGGAGTCTTCGACGAAGCAATCTATAGGAACGCTATGGCTAACGAAATTAGAGATGCTTATTTGAATAACCAATCAAATTCTGACTATTGAGCGGATCCTTAATGGAACCATATCCTATGTAGAGATTGCTTCGTCGGCTGCCTCCTCGCAATGACGGGGGGTGGCACTCCATAAAGATGTCCACCTTGTAACCCTAGCCCCTTTCTGTTTTAATATCAGCTAATGGATAACAATTCTTTCCAGCGTTCTTTTGTTCAATCCTTCATCCTGCATGGCCTTTTAGTGCTGGCCATCTTGCTGTTCCCTTTTGCCACCGTGACTAAGCAGACCAGATATATAGAGTTCTCCTTGCAAGGCGGAGGGAACCCAGCGGCTGAAGGCTTAGCTGGGAACAAGACTTCTGAGAAAAAGACTGAAGCGAAAAAAGCCGAACCAGACAAAAAGGCAGTAGCCAAACAGGTCTCGCCGGCAAAACCGCCAAAGGCAGTTGTTCCAGTAAAAAATACCATGCCGGTTAAGGACATAACCAAAGCCAAGGAACTATCCAATAAAGAAACAAAGAGTTCGGCGACAACTACTATTAATGTGCATTCCACAAACAAGGGCAGTGAAGACACCGGCGTGCGCGGCAGTGGGATCGGTAATGATCAGGGAATGGGCCTGGGAGGGCCGATCGCCCAGCGCAATGTGGTGTCAGTGATAAAACCAGAGTACCCGCAGTGGGCGGCTGAACAAGGAATTGAGACCGATGTCGGTTTGAAATTCTGGGTCGATCCCAAAGGTGCGGTGACCAAAGCATTGATCATGCAGAGGTCCGGCTATGTGGAGCTTGACCTCTTAGCCAAGAAAGCACTGACCCAATGGGTCTTTGAACCGCTCGATCCCCGGCTGGAGCAGAAGGAGCAATGGGGAACGGTTACGATCAAGTATCGGCTGGAATAATGATTTTCGGCAGAAGTCAGAATTAAAGAAGTAAAGAAGTAAAGAAGTAATAAAGCAGGAAGCAGGATCCTGGATCCAAAATAAATAGGCGGTAAATATGTTCAAGCAAATCCTTGTAGCTCTATTACTTTTCTCGATGATCACGATATCCGTCTTGGCTGTCAGCACCAATGATTTAGAGAAAACACCGACGATCAGTTCCGCTGGTGTATCCTGGACCGCCAGAGAAGCTGCTGAAGCTAACGACTGGTATTCCGTTGCATATGGTAATGGTCTATTTGTGGCGGTTGCCAACAATGGTGAACATAGAGTTATGACCTCTCCCGATGGTCTCACCTGGACCGCCAGGGCTGCCGCGGAGCAAAATAACTGGTGGGCCGTTACCTACGGCAATGGTTTATTCGTAGCGGTGGCCAGAAATGGCGCTAATAGAGTTATGACTTCTCCTGATGGGATCAACTGGACCGCCAGGAAAGCTGCGGCGGCCAAGTACTGGGTGGCAGTTACTTACGGCAATGGCATCTTTGTGGCGGTCGCTCTAAACGGTGGGGTAATGACCTCCACGGATGGAATTACCTGGACGACCAGGGTTGCCGCGGAAGCCAATCAGTGGAATTCAGTTACCTATGGCAATGGTCTATTCGTGGCGGTTGCTCTCAAAGGAGCCCAGCGGGTCATGACCTCCCCTGATGGAATAACCTGGACCGCCAGAAAAGCCGCCTCAACTAATTACTGGCGCTGTGTGACTTACGGTAATGGAACCTTTGTTGCTGTTGCTGAAAATGGCACCAGGAGAGTTATGACCTCGACAGACGGTATTAACTGGACGCCAAGATACGCCGACGGAGCGAACGGCTGGAACTCCGTGTCGTACGGCAACGGTCTATTTGCGGCTGTGGCCTACGATGGTAATGACAGCGTGATGACCTCGCCTGATGGTATAACCTGGACGGCCAAGCCTACGGAGAAAAAAAGCTGGTATTGTGTAACTTACGCCAACGGAAAATTCGTTGCGGTGGCACCTGATGGGGTTATGACTTCTCCTTAATGGTCGCCCCATTATTCACTAGTTGATCTTTTTTAAGGCCCCCTAAATCCCCCTAAAGGGGAACTTCGGAACTGGTATTAAGCAGACCCCAGCAAAAAAATATCGATTGCATTAAATCTCATTATTCATGATAATATATGTAGTATATTAAATACTTGGAGGTTGTAATGAAAAAACTAGCATTCGGTTTTCTGGCTCTGGTCATTCTGTCCGTGGCAACTTTGGCTGTACCGAATCAATTAACCTATTCGGGAAGGTTGTTGCAGAACGGCGCGCTGGTCAATTCCACGTTGACCATGACCTTCAAGATCTGGACTGACCCAACAGCAGGGACTCTGCTTTGGTCGACAAGTAATATTATTGTACCCGTTAATCAGGGCATATATAGTGTTGTTTTAGACCAAGTCAGCTCTAACGTTTTTACTGGCGACAACGCCTATCTGGAAGTTATCGTCGGGGGAGAAACGCTAGCACCTAGGACCCAGATCAACAGCGTCGGTTACGCTTTGCAGGCCGCATCAGTAACTGGCTTGTCCAATAGTATTCCTTCTTCTGGTAATGTCGGGATCGGGACGACAGCACCGGCAGCTAAATTGGATATTTATTCTGCCAACGAGCTGGATGGGATCAAGGTCCGAGGCTTATCAGGCGTAAGCCTGGAAACACATCCCTATAACCGGGGCTATCCCGCGTTAAAGATCATTTCCCACGAAGGGTCTTCAGTTGGGAAGTTCTACACCAGGTTCCAACACAGGAATTTCAATACATCTCAGATGGTAGACGTGATCGGTATCGATCATGCCGGTCAGGTCGGTATCGGGACGACGAATCCATATGCCCAGCTTGATCTTGCGGGAAATAATCAAACAGGCAATGGTGCTAATCTATACGTCAGAACATTAGATGCATTTGCTCA
>JBAZXJ010000228.1:0-3008 GCA_041659865.1 Candidatus Margulisiibacteriota bacterium
GGCGCCTATTGCCTCCACTGCAGCCTTGCGCTCTTTCCAATCAGTGGACGACAAGTTATTGAGCAGTCCGGGGATCGTGCTATTTGATCCGACGTTACGCTTATTGTTTTCACTGATGATCTTGTATGACATATTTTCTTATCTTTCGATCTTCTCCAGCGCTGCTTTCGCCAACTCGCTGATCTTGTAATTAGGATCGTTTTGCAAGTTGCGTATATATGGAATGGCTTCTTTAGCCGCCGCGCCCCCGAGGGCCTCTATTGCATTGATCGTCTCTAGACGGGCATCCGGATAATTCTGCAGCAGATCTTGGATCAGTTCGTCCACTTTTGTTCTGGCAATTTTCACTTCATTCGCGAAGATTATCTTATATCGCATGTTCTCTCC
Organism: Candidatus Margulisiibacteriota bacterium; assembly: GCA_041659865.1. GTDB lineage: Bacteria > Margulisbacteria > JBAZXJ01 > JBAZXJ01 > JBAZXJ01 > JBAZXJ01. Next base: position 388 of record JBAZXJ010000228.1, read on the forward strand.
TGTTATTTAATTGCTAAAGGGTCCTCTTTATCAATGTGCGATTATCTTATTAACTATCATTCGGGATAGGCTATGATATGTTCCAATGCTGCCTTGGCGATCAGGCGAACTTTTTCGCTAGGATCTTTTAGTAATATGCGCAGATCAGGAATGAACTCTTTGGCGTCTGGACCCCAGAACATTACAGCAAATATCGCAAAGAACCGTTTCTCCCTATCTTCATCGTGCATGATCATGTGCTGAAAATCTACCTCTTCTCCAATAATGTTCAAAGCCCAATTGGCCAGACAACACGCTTCAATGTCGCCCATAGGATCCTCCTCAAGTTTATGCAAGTATTTAAGCCCTTCTTTGCCGAGCTTGCCTATTGCTATCGCCGCTATATGATCGGCCAGGTAAACTGGGGACTTGAATTGTTCGTGTAAGGCAGGGATAAGATCTTTAGCCGTACTAACTGTGTCCAAAATATGTTGCACGGCTTCACGGATCGGTTTAGGGTGATCTTTGCCGGAGTATGCTTCCAAAAATGTCTTTAATTTTTGTTTGTCATCGTTCTTGACCTCGATCTTGGCTAGCGCTTCCTTGGCAGCTGATCGTACCTCCCCTTGCTGGTCCTTTAACAAGCTGCGCAGGGTTCGTACGGCAGCTCGGGCTGTTGGGCCTATTCTTCCTAATAACCTGGCAACGCAAGTGCGGATCAGAGGGTCTTTATCCGCCAACAGTTCGATCAGGCCCTCAACAGAACCTTTATCTATTAGGTTGTAGCCCCCTCCATACGGCGGGCGCAAATTCCCCAATATCTCTAAGCGTTCATCTCTATTTTTGGTTGCATGTAATAGCCTGGTAAGTACGGCCATAGCATCTTTCCCGCCAATGAACCATAAAGCGTTCGTGGCTTCTCGAAAATCATTCTCAGGGTCCAGCATTAGCTTGCTCACGACCGGTAGAGTTTTTAGCCGAGCCTCTCTTAAGGAAAAGCCTATGGTTGAATAAACATCAAGCCCCTCGAAGGCAAAAATACAGGCGTTTTCAAGCCTTTCGCATAATACCTCTATGCCTGATTCCCCAAGATTGACCAGAGCATCTGCAGCGGCTTTGCGAACTAATATATCCGTGGAGCATGTTAATTTAAATAGCTTATTCAGCGCAGGTTCTGCTTCTGGCCCGATCCGGCCGAGGGCCATGGCTGCTGCCTCTTGCACATCTGCCTCCGGATCATCCAATAGCCTGATCAAAACCGGAACGACAACCATAGCTTCCTTGGCCATTTCCCCTAGCGCTAATGCCGCTAACTTACGGACCTCAGTTGAGGAATTCTTGGCAAGCACACAAAGGACCGGGATCGCCACCGCGCCGATCTTGGCCAGCGAAGCCGAGGCCTGTTCACGAACTCTTATCCGCTCAGCCTTTAAGCACTCACATAACTTAGGCAGAACCAGCTTGGCAATATTGCTGGCCTGATCGGAACCCAAATTAACCTTGTTCTGTGAGATGATCACTGCTTTTTCCAGAACGGTGATCGCGGTCATGTTAACTTGAATATCCGGGTCCTTTAGGAGCGGTAGCACATCTGGAACGGCCTCTAGCGCTTCGTCTCCGATATTGCAGAGCTCCCTTAAGGCCGTGTATCGAACAGTAGAGGACTGGTCCTTTAATCGCGCTATTAGTTCGGCCATATTTACTGACCGGTCCTCGGAGCCTGCTCCTTTGGCTTTCCCCTGTTTTCTGCCGAGCTCACTGATTATCTTATAATGCATTTTGCTTGCACCTTTCTAATAAATAGAACTTAATAGGTTATTTAATAATGAGCCCTAGAACGAAGGCCCCAGCATGTTCAGCAACACCTGGATCGTTGTCGCCAAGGAAATTTACATTTATCGGATAGGTGCCAAAGCGGCTTTTATCTCTTAAGCTTCTGGCCAATTTCGGGTCATTAGCATGAACGATCCCAGCTTTATTATATTTTGCTGGCTCATCCGTATTTAAATGTTTTTCCGCGGTCCAGAAACTGGCCAGTCTTTTGGTATTCCATAATTCGTTAGCTTTAGTGTTAGGCACGCAAGCCCCGCCATTGATATTATAAAAGCCGAGGATCTTGGTCAGTCCGGTCTTCTCTTCAATAGCTTTTAACAATGCGACTTGCTGATACAGGTCGAGATTAACGATATGCCCCTGGTTAATGATCCCTGTTCTGTTACTGGCTGAATGATCGGCATAGCTTCTGTCGGTATTCTTACTGCCGTTCTGGGGATCATTTATCGCGCTCAATATCTTCTCTTTGCCCAACAAAGCCTCCAGCCCGCTAGCGGTCACCACAGTAAATCTGGTCTTGGTCCCGTCAGCGAAACTGCTTTCATAAACTTCACCTAGTTGCTGTATTACCCCCAGTGCTTCGTTCAATTTTTGTAGCGGGTCGATCATTATCTTGGAAATTCGCCCTTCGAGCTTGGCCTTGAAGGCTTCAAAGCTTGATCGGTCATCAAGATGTATATCCTTGATAACCGTAGGGATCCCCAAGATCTTGGTGAGGATCAAATCCCGGTTTAGATCGTCCATTGTTTTCCATTGTTGGGCCAAGGCATCCTTCTGGTCGCCGTAACCTTTTTGTCGAGCCAAGGGGA
>JBAZXJ010000229.1:0-2996 GCA_041659865.1 Candidatus Margulisiibacteriota bacterium
ACCTGGGCGAAATGTTGTTTGAAATAATTAAAAAGACGCTGGGGCATTTTGGACAGAACGGCCAGCGGGGTATCTGTCCCCATCGAACCGGTAGGCTCCTGGCCCTTTTCCGCCATGAACATGATGATATCCTGGACATCCTCCGCGCTATAGCCAAAGGCTATCTGCAGACGGCGCAGGTCGTATTTATTCGGGACGTTTTCTGGCATCGATGCTTTGGGCAAGTCGACCAGATTGATGCGGTTCTGTTCGGCCCACTGGCGGTAGGGATGCTTGTCGATCAGGTCTTTTTTTACTTCTTCGTCCGGGATGATCCGGCCTTCGGCGGTATCAACTAAAAGTATTTTTCCGGGCATCAAACGGCCTTTGCTTTGCACTTCTTCCGCAGGGAATACTTGCACGCCGACTTCCGAGCCCATAACGATCAATCCGCTTTTGGTGATCACATATCTGGAAGGACGCAGACCGTTCCGGTCCAAAGTTCCGCCGATATAACGGCCGTCGGTAAAGACCATTGAAGCCGGTCCGTCCCACGGTTCCATGAAGGCCGAGTGGTACTCATAGAAAGCCTTAAGGTCATCGCTGATCGGGTTCTTGTCGTTCCAGGATTCAGGGATCATCATGGCCAGGGCATGGGGCAAAGAACGCCCGCACATCACCAGCATTTCCAGCACGTTATCAAAAGAAGCAGAATCACTTTTGCCCGGCTCGATGGTGGGCAGTAATTTTTTGAGATCATCGCCGAAAAGCTCGGAAGCTAATTGCGCCTCTCTGGCCTGCATCCAGAAACGGTTGCCTTTAACGGTATTGATCTCGCCGTTATGGGCGATCATCCGGAAAGGCTGAGCCAGGTCCCAGGAAGGGAAAGTATTCGTGCTAAAGCGCGAGTGCACTAGAGCGATAGCGCTGGTCAACGACTTGTCCTGAAGATCAAGAAAATATTGCTGGACCTGTACCGGCTGGAGCATGCCTTTGTAGCCGATGGTCCGGCAGGAAAGAGTAGGAATATAAAAAGCACTGCGTTCTTCGAGCTCTGAATTACGTATCTTGTACTCGATCTGTTTTCTGACCAGATACAACTTTTTTTCAAGATCATCTGATGTGTCATTCCCGCGGAGGCGGGAATCCAGGGGTGGTTGGGTGGTGGAAATGAACACTTGTTTGATCTCCGGCTCCGCCTTCCTCGCGATCTCCCCCAAATGCGAATCGTCCGTAGGCACATCGCGCCAGCCGATAACCTTCAAACCTTCTTGTTCAACGATCTTGACCAGCTCCTGCTGGCAGAACTCAGCCTGCTTTTTATCCTTGGGCAGAAATACCAAACCTGTACCATAGTTACCTAAAGCGGGCAGGCCGGAAACTTTTGCAGCGTAGAATTCATGAGGTATCTGCATCAATATCCCCGCGCCGTCGCCGGAACGGTTATCCGCGCCTTCAGCCCCGCGGTGGGTCATATTTACCAGGACATCCAGTCCGCGCTGGATTATTTCATAGGACTTTTTACCCTTGATATCAGCCACGAAGCCAATACCGCAGGAATCGTGTTCATTCGCGGGATCATAGAGGCCTTGTTTTTGCGGTATTTTGCTTAACATGAGGACACCAATATAGCGGATAGACCTTGTGGCGACAAGCTTTTTGTGCACAAAAGTGTCACATGAGCATTAATGTAAAAATATAACAAAAATGGCCATAAGGGCACAGCCTGCCGTCATCGCGAGGAGGCATCCGACGCGGCGATCTAGGTAAACGATAGTTAGGACGCATCATGAAACACGGATTTCACGGATTTATGCTGATTACACGGATCTACCGCCACACCATCGCATCTCTTTTGTATTAGGTGGTTGTGGCGGCGGGTTCATCTGTGTAATCCGTGTTTCAAGTAACGTTGCCGGCAAAAAGCAATATTCCAGGGGGGGGCAGGGGCTGATCCCCAAAAAATACCGATTGCCATACCTGCGTATATATAGGTAGAATATTTATTGGCTATAGATTCATTATATTAATTGGAGAATATTGTGAGAAGATCATTATTGAGTTTTCTGGCCCTGGTCATTCTGTGCGTGTCCGCTTATGCGGTACCGAACCAATTAACCTACTCGGGCAGACTCCTCCAGAACGGCGCGCTGGTCAATTCGACCCTGCCGATGGATTTCTATATCTATAATCATCTGACCAATAGCGGTGCTTCAAATGTTCTCTGGTCGACGACCAATATCAATGTAGATGTTAATCAAGGTATCTATAGTGTATCGCTTGGCGATACCAGAAATCCGATCAGCCCGAACGTGTTCGTTACGGACAATGCGTATTTGCAGGTCGTGGTAAATACCGAAATATTATCTCCCCGGACCAAGATCAACAGCGTTGGTTATGCCGTGCAGGCGGGAGGTTTGAGCAATGGCGGGGTGCAGGCGGTCGTGGTTTCGACCAACGGTAATATCGGTATAGGGACAACGAATACTCTGGGCAGATTGACCGTTAAGGATATCAGCAACTTTTATGTCGGGAGTTTTATTGGCAGTGGCAGTTATGCCACAGCTATTGGCGCCAGGACAAATGTCGCCGCGATCCAGGGGATTGATAACAATAACGCGGCCGCAAATCTGGTCCTGCAGGCTGAAGGCGGTTATCTGGGCGTAGGGACCGCGGCGCCAACTGCCTCGCTTGATATTCTTGGCACAGGAGCTTATGCCTGGAACAGCTGGAACAGAGGTATCCGCATGAGCCCGGTATCGGTGATCTATTGGCCGAAAGCCACTAACTTTTCCTATAGCATTGGCCAATCAGCAGATACCTTATATTTTGGCAGAGCCACATCGGAGATCGGTGCAACGGGGGCACAGATCTATCCTCTGCTTATCGATGTGAATGGATTGTCTGTTTCAACAACTTTGAACCTGGCAGGCAAAGTTGGTCTCGGGACGTCGCTACCGAACAACAAGTTAAGTATCAGCGGCGGGAACATCGACCTGGGAACATACAGCATCGAA
>JBAZXJ010000230.1:0-2976 GCA_041659865.1 Candidatus Margulisiibacteriota bacterium
TGCTGATCGATGCGGTACTGCGCAGGACCGGTCTGAAGATCGATGTGTTCACTGTTGGTGACGTGGTCTATTACATTGATTCTTATCTCTCCCATAAATTAGCTGCCCATTATCCTATCCATAGCAAAGACCTGCTGATCGCCGAGGTAGGCTCTGGCAGCCTGGACGTGTCGGTCATGGAAAAAGGTTTTCCGCTGTTCAATCTGGGCTTACCGATCGGAGCTTTAAGGATCAAGCAGTTATTCAGCAAGCTTGACGGCAGTCTGGAAGATAACCTGGAAGCTGTCCAGGAGAATATCGAAAATGAATTCTCCTCGCTGGTCCGCCTGGTCCAGGACAGAAAGATCGACGATGTGATCATTGTCGATGAGAATTACTCCCCCTATCTTTCCAACCTGCTCCCTGGACGGGATCCAGGTTCCAAGTTTTACAAGCTCAACCAAAACGAGATCCAAAAAGCACTGACCGCGGTTTCCAGACTGAACAACGAAGAGATCTCCGCAAAATACAAACTACCCATGGAAATAGCTGAATCGATCCATACCTATCTTAATATCCTGAATAATTTCTTTGCCTTTATCAAGAACAAGTATCTTTATGTCCTGGAAACCTCTCTGGCCGAAGCTGTCCTGGGCCATTTACTGCTCAGCAGCAAACTCGGGACAAAATACGACCGGATCGGCCAGCATATCGCCGTGGCCAAATATATCTGCGAAAAGTACCAGGGAGATCCCGCCCATGCCCAGAACGTGACCGACTCGGCAAAAGCGTTGTTCGATGCTCTTAAGGAAGAACTAGGACTAAGAGATGAAGAATATTTATACCTGATGCTGGCTTCCTACCTGCACGATATCGGCAGTTTTATCCATAACCGCCTGCATCATAAGCATACCGAATATATCATTAGCAGTTTAAGCTTGTTCCGCCTGACCGAGGAGGAGATCAGGGTCATTGCCTGTATCGCCCGTTACCACCGCCGGGGCACCCCCAGCGATACTCATCCTATCTATAACTCCTTGTCGCCGAACAACAAAATACTGGTCCAGAAACTCAGCGCATTGCTCCGTATCGCTAATGCTCTGGATAGCGCCCATAGGCAAAAGACCAGGGACCTCAAAGTCAAACTATCTGCCAATGGCAGTATTTCCCTGACCGTTAAGACCCATAGCAATTTTCTGCTGGAAAAGAATGAGTTTGGAAAAAAGAAGGATATGCTCGAAGAGATCACCGGCAAACCGATCAGCCTGATCATTAAAGAGTAGGGAGCGCTTTTATGGCGGGTTCTAAACAAAAGACCAGATGTACCCAACGCGACCTTAGCTGGCTTTCCTTTAACGCTCGGGTTTTGGAAGAAGCGAACAGCCCCCAGGTCCCGCTCTTGGAAAAAATAAAATTCCTGGCGATCTTTGCCAATAATCTAGATGAATTCTTCATGGTCCGCGTAGCTAATCTGCAAAAGCTCCTGTTCATGGGTTTTAATAAAAAAGACCGCTTTGGCTATCTGCCTTATGACCTGCATTTACAGATCAAGAAGGAGACCTATTTACTGCGCAACCGGCTCTATGCCATACAAAAGAAATTACTGATCCAGCTGGAAAAGAACAAAATACGCCTAAGAAAATATTTTGAGCTCGATCCTGAACAAAGAAAATACGTACGCAAATATTTTGAAGCGACCTTATATCCGACCCTGACCCCGATGGCCATAGACCAGGGACGACCTTTTCCGCTGCTGCCCTCGAAGACGCTGGCCTTTGCCGTGACCCTGAAACGTTTTAAAAACACTCATTTGGTAGTTATCCCTCTGCCGAAGATCCTGCCCAGATTATTGCGCCTCCCGTCCGAACAAGATGAATTCAATTTTATTTTGATCGAGGAGATCTTGCGCAGTCATCTGGCCAGCTTTTTCAAGGGCTACAAAATGACGGGAATATCCTTGTTCCGCGTGATCAGGGATAGTGAACTTATCGTTGATGAAGAACTGACCCCTGATCTCTTGAAAGCCATTGATAGCGAGGTCAAGAACCGCCGGCGCGCCAAGGTGGTTTCGCTGGAAGTGGAAAGGGCCTGTCCGCCAGAATTATTAGAGCTGCTTTGCCTGGGCCTGGATTTCCCGGGCAATGAAGTGACCAAGATCATCTCCGGTTTTGATCTGACCTACAATTTTGAGCTGGCTAAACAAACCGCTTTGCCCCGTATATCTTATCCCGCTTATCTGCCGGCCAAGCTTGATTACGCCAATATTTTTGACAAGATCCAGCAAGGAGATATTTTACTGCATCTGCCCTATCAGAGCTTTCAGCCAACGATCGATCTTTTGCAAACCGCCGCAAGAGACGAGAACGTTCTAGCCATCAAGCTTACTCTGTACCGTACTGATGAAAAATCAGCCATCATCACCGCTTTAAAGGATGCCGCCAAGAATAAAAAACAGGTCACGGTCCTGGTGGAGATCAAGGCCCGCTTTGATGAAGAGCGCAATATCACCTGGGCTAAAGAACTGGAAGACGCCGGCTGTCATGTGATGTACGGCATTGCCGGCATGAAGGTCCATTCCAAGATGCTTTTGATCATCCGCAAAGAAGATGAACGCATCCGCCGCTATGTCCATTTATCAACTGGTAATTACAATGAAAATACCGCCCGAGTTTATACCGACCTGAGCTATTTCACGGTCAACGAGGATTTCGGCCGGGATATCTCTGATATTTTTAATTTTGTAACGGGTTGCTCGATGCCGTCGAACTGGCAGCGTGTGGTTTCCGCACCGAACGATCTGCGCGACCATTTCTTTACGCTGATCGATAACGAGATCGCTTTCCAGAAAAAACACAAGAACGGACGAATATTCGCCAAGTTCAATTCCCTGGAAGACCTCAAGATCATTGAAAAGCTTTATCAGGCCTCCCAGGCCGGCGTAGAAGTTGACCTGATCGTCCGCGGGATGTGCTGCCTTATCCCTGGTGTAAAGGGGAT
>JBAZXJ010000231.1:0-1491 GCA_041659865.1 Candidatus Margulisiibacteriota bacterium
ATGGCCACACCACAGCTCATGGTGGTCCCGGAGTGATGCAGATCTGGAATTATGTGCCTACCGGGAATATGGTTTTCGGCGTTGGTAATTCGGAAAAGGTAAGGATCACTGCGGCTTCCGGTAATGTTGGGATCGATACGACAGCACCGACCGCGCTGCTTTCCTTAGGCAGCAGTTATCCCGCGAAGAAGCTGAATGTTTATGAAAATGCCGCGCTTAAGGCCTATGCCGGCTTTGGCGTGCCTGGGGACGGGACCTTTCGGTCCTACATGTGGTCCAACGGCCAGGGCTTTACCTGGGGTAATGTAAGTGTAAACGATGGCACTACTTTCACGGAATTGATGAGGTTGACCACCGGCGGGGAATTGGACTTATCGAACGGTAATATCTATCTGCCAAGTGCTTCTGCCCTAAAGACAAGTTCGTATGGCCGCTTTTGGTCACCAGGTCTGAATCTGGGTACTATGCCTTATTCGGGTATAGGCGCGGACATGTCCTATAATGTGTATTTAAATAACGGTTGGAAGGCTATATCCACAGGACGAGGCTCTCTGTTAGGTGTAGCGGAAGGACGTATGTATTTTAGTAATACTAACGCTTTTTCTGCCGCAAACGAAGCGGTGACGTGGTATTACCGTTTTGTTATCGATACGGATGGCAACGTTGGCATTGGCACAACACAGCCGGCCTTGGTTGGTGGATCGACCGATAAGATGCTGGAGATCCAGGGTGCGGTGAATCCCGGACTGGCGATACATAATACCGCTACCAATGGACGGCAATATTTTATTTATTCCAATGATGCAGGTACCGGCAGTTTGCGTTTTTATGATGCTACAGCTGCCCTGGACCGGATCTATATCAATAGTGATGGCAAGATCGGTATCGGTAATTCCACTCCTGGATACACACTTAGTGTTTCAGGGACGATCTGGGCCAATGGTTCAGCAATCGCCAATGGTGCTTTGACCTGGTCCGATGCCCGCTGGAAAAAGGATATCAAGCCGCTGGGCGGCAGTCTGGCCAAAGTGGAAAAACTTCAGGGTGTTAGTTATGACTGGGAGACCAAAAAATTCCCGGACCGTAATTTCCCCAAAGGTCGGCAGATCGGTCTGATCGCCCAGGAAGTCGAAAAGATCTATCCTGAAATGATCACAGAGGACAAAGATGGTTACAAACTTCTTTCTTATGACAAGATGTCCGCGGTCCTGATCGAGGCGGTCAAGGAACTAAGCGCCGAGGTCAAGGCTTTGAAACAGGAGAACACGGAGATCAAGTCGAAGTTGGGGAAATGAAATAATTGTCAGGTTGGTGGGGATGGGGGTAATAATTAATGCGGAATGCGGAATGTATGTGGCCCCTAAATCCCCCTAAAGGTGGACTTTGAGAGGACCAACCTGTGTTGTATAGTAGAGACGCAATGCATTGCGTCTCTACTATATAAAAAATACAAATATATATAACGGAGGTTTTTATGAAAAAATTAATATT
>JBAZXJ010000231.1:1501-2960 GCA_041659865.1 Candidatus Margulisiibacteriota bacterium
GGCAATGTTTTCGATGGTAGTATTTGCCGTGCCAAATCAACTCACTTATTCGGGGCGTCTCCTGCAGAACGGGGCGCTGGTGAATTCCACGCTGACCATGACCTTCAAGATCTTCGATACGCTTACTGGAGTTAATCTTCTCTGGTCAACCAGCAACATCAGTGTTGACGTTAATCAGGGTATTTATAGTGTGGTATTGGATCAGGTAAGTTCTAACGTCTTTGCCGGGGACAATGCTTATCTGGAAGTAACGATCGGTTCTGGCGGAGGTGCCGAAGTATTAACGCCCCGGACCAGGATCAACAGTGTCGGTTATGCCTTGCAGGCAGGTGGCTTGAGCAAGCAGGGTGGTGGTTCGGCTGTCTTTGTCAGCGCCAATGGGAATATCGGGATCGGACTATCTTATCCTGCCAGCAAACTGCAGATAGATAATAGCTCACAAACCTGGGCTAATGCCAACCAGTTAACGATCTCCAATGGTAGTCATCTGACCGCTCTGAATATCGGTTATGCTTATGTTTCTGGTCAATACTCCGGAGGAAAGCTCCAGGCTTTGGACAACAGCCAGCCGGCGAGATTGCTGCTTAATCCGGATGGGGGTTCTGTCGGCATCGGGACGACCTTGCCAGGTTGTAGGCTGGATATTTCAGAGACCAATTCGATCCTTGATGGTGAACACACCACGCTGGTCAACAGGAATGTTGGAGGTACTGCTGGTGTTGCGCTTGGCTGGTATGCCAATGGTAGTACGAACACCGGCGGCCATATCCGCTCGATCAGTTCTCTGCCAATATTTATTGGGACGTTCAATAATAAACAGACCTTAACGATCCAGGATAATGGCAAGGTCGGTATCGGGACAACTGCCCCTGGCACGAAGTTAGCCATTGATCTTGGCGTGATCCTTAACAATGATACGGATCATGGAGTTATTGTCTCGGCGAACGCGGTCACCAATCCTGGTTATGTTGGACAGATGTTCGCTTTGAACAACACGACCCAAAAGGCCACGGCCTTTTCCCGCCTGGCCAGAACGACCGGCACGGTTTTTTTAGGCTATGAACTTGGGGTGGACAGCCGGGACGGGATCCGCTTTATGACCGCGTCGGGAGCTACTCCTGCTGAATATATGCGGATCAACAGCAGCGGCTATGTAGGGATCGGCATATCCAATCCTTTAGAAAAACTTGATCTGTTAGGTACTTTCAGGATGAACTGGGCCGCGGCAGGCGCTCCGTTCAGACTTGTTCCGGAGGGCGCAGGCGCTAGCGACGGCTCCAGTAACCTGCACTTCAAGGGCTGGTCTGGTTATCCATCTGGCTGGTCCAATAACGGAGGAGGCGAAATTAGTTATATTTCATTGTTAAGCGGGTCATCACCAGCGGCAGGGAATGTCAATAATCCGATCGTGGCGATACCTACAGCCAAGGTCGGCATCGGCACAACTAATCCTACGGAA
>JBAZXJ010000232.1:0-2899 GCA_041659865.1 Candidatus Margulisiibacteriota bacterium
ATTGGTCAGTATCTTTACTTCATCATAGCCAAAATCCCTCTCTTTGATGTCGTTAATCTCAGGGATCTCACTGATATCCACAGGCTCAATCGCTCTGATCATCTCCAGATATTTGATCACTTTAGCCAGCCAGAAAGCAGCCTGTACTTTCTTGACCTGCTCATCCGGACGGAAGCTGGTATCCCAGTCAGTGATTATACCTTCACGAACGATCGCCTTGATCTCCTTGGCATATTGTGAGTCTTTGCGCACATCCTGGAAGACATCCTCTTCAACCTTCTCCATCGGCAGTTCCAGCGCTCTGCTTAACAATACGGCAGCCTCTTTTCTGGTAATGATGTCGCCAGCATTGAAATCAATGGCATCCAGGCCGAACATCAAACCAAAGTATTCATAAAGTGCGTTCTGACCAGGTTCACCCAGATCCTTGTAGAAAGGCATCCTTAAGATCCGGCGATGCTCAGTATATTTGTTACCGCCCTGATCAACAGCTGACAGTTCCAGATCGTTCTGGCCTATATTGTCAAACCTTAGCGCTTCATAGAAAGATCCGTTGGCCTGGGTATAAACCCTGGCGCCATTGACCATGACCAGTCGGGCTTCTTTGGCTACACCTTTGAGCAACAGGCCATTACCGTACATGACGTTGTATCTTTCCGGCAGATAAACATCGACATTAGACTTGGCAAAATCAGTAGTAGCCAGGATCCCGATCATTTCCTTGTTAGGCCTGGAGGTGATCTCATAGCCTTTATTAAAGTCCAACAGGTCGATGATCAAGGTCTTTCCTTTGGTAGTTCTGGCCAGAACGTTGACCGCATCGCCTCGGGAAGATGCCTCATCGGGCTTGAATTCTTTTAATATATTTCCGTCTATCAAGCCGGATCTGGCAGCAATTTCAATATAACCTGCGCCCCAATGGTTCACAGGAACATCAGTAAAGGTCCGGCGCTGGATCTTGTCAGGGATCTCCAATTTTTCAAACTTACTGGCTACGGCAACGCTTTGAACATGAGTTATAGGATCATTGCCTAGGAAATTACCTTCAGGGAATCCTTTAACGTAACCTGCTTTAGATGCGTAATCAATGAATTTTGCTGCCCAATGACCTGTCGGGACATCGCTAAATGTTTGGACGATCGTCTGGTCGTTGGTAAACCGAACACCTTCGAGCCTGGTCAATACGGCGGCGAAGGAAGCTCTGGTCAACCTATCCTGGATCTTGAAATCTCCTTCTGGGAAACCCTCAATAACGCCGAGCGTGGCCAGGAACTTAATATTATTGGCGGTTGGGGTCATCTCTCTTAGGTCCGTAAAAGAACTGATCCTTAAGGCCTTCAACAACCGCTCAACAGGCTTACCTTCTTCGTTAAAAGCGGTCAGCAATAAAGCGTTCTTGCCGATCTTTAACGGCACAGTTATCTCAAAACCGCCATTGTTATCTACGGTCAATTTATTCAAACCAAAGAACAAGGCGGTCACATTTTTGACCATGCCCTTTATGGTTACGGTATCTGCCTCAGTTATGATCCTGCTGTCCGGACTAACTACCCTGATCTCGGCTACAGGAGCCTGCGGGATACCGATAATGTTAAGATACTTATAGATCTTTTTCTCGGTTTGTTTTCTGACGTCCTTTACAATGACAGGGATCTCATATCTGCCGACTGGAACGTCGGCGGGCACTGTCCAGGCATACTCCCAAATATTCTTCTTCTTTAAGGTACATTCTTTTACGGTTTCATCCGGCAATAATACCTTAACACTGGAGATCGGTAGCCTGTTGTCTACTTCTGCATCTATGATCACGACCTGGCCGGCATGGACTTGTCTGGTATTTAAAGCCAGCCTGATCTTCGGTTTCTCTTTTTCGCCATTCCAGTTCAAGGAGAAGAAATGAACGACATTTTCCGGCATATTGCCGTAAGCATGATAGGCATAGTCAAAATTAAATTCCTTCCAGTTCAGACCCAGGCCAAGACTAAGATTGCCCTCAGCAGAACCTACGCTTCCAGCTGCACCGCTTTTAGCGGTTTGATCATAACCTGCCCTCAGCCATAGATATGGCATTAACTGGTATTCCAGACCGGCTCGATACAAAAGAGGTCTGGACAAGGAATAGGAATATTCAATATCCAGATCGGTCAATAACTTGTCCGTTACCTGATAACCAGCACCAGCAATAATATAGGCAGGAACCCCCTCTACAGTACCACCATAGGAAACTTTCCCTCCTTGAGCCACTGGCAGAATATTCCTGAATTGCAGGCCTAATGACAATGTATCTGAAGGATCAGCCAAAAGACCCAGATCAAGGTCCATACCAGACCCGTTCGTACTCCCCAGATCAGCATTGCTAACTCCAGTAACACCGGCGCTGAATAATTTCAACGTGGCCCCTGCCGCCACCAAACCTAAACCGGAAAATTTCCCCAATTCCCAGGCTCCGGACAGACCGATTACATTGTCATTCCAGGCAGCCGAAGAGCCGGAGCTGAAATCTACCCGGCCAGGTGCATAATCCTGGACAATAATTCCAGTAACTCCTCTGCTGATAATGCTGATCCCGTACAACCCCCACTTCGTCGGCATCGCTGCGCCGGTCGTTAAATAATTGACCTCGCCTAGTAAGGTAGTGGACATGCTCATGACCTGAAGCCCACGAAGCTTTACCAAGGCCGCAGGATTGTAAAAGATAGCATTTACATCGTCTGCTAGGCCGGTAAATGCCCTACCCATACCTATCGTTCTCGCCCCGATACCTAGACGCATGGGATCAACGTAATTAGCAGCAACGGCTGTCCAGAACTGGACGCCTGCTAGTGCCAATAAGATCAACATCGATATCCAAACAGTTTTTCTATTCATTTTGTTCTCTTATTGCAAGATCATGATCTTA
>JBAZXJ010000233.1:0-2894 GCA_041659865.1 Candidatus Margulisiibacteriota bacterium
CGTCGGCGCCGGAGTATAAACTGCAAGTCGAAGGAACATCCGCTCATTCCCTGCCTGCTGTGGCACTACCCCTCGCTTTAGGGACTGTTGATCAGCAGGATCTTGTCCGAAAGGTGCTTTTCTTTGAAAATACAACCCAAGTGCCAATTTCAAATATAGTTCTAAGCGCAGGGGCGAAATGGCGAGCAATATTCCGTGGCACATGGGCGAATAACGCTGAGGGGGGCTCGCTTTGGCAACCAGGCGCTTACGTTGAATTAACAAGTGAATCTCCTGTTTTGGCGGTGGGCCAGATATATCTTACGCTTTCAAGAAGTGCGACAACGGGAAAGTTACAAGCGATAACTTCGTCTGGTAGTGCTTCAAAAGCGATCGCATTTTCCGGGACGATCGAGATACTTTCCAGTAATCTGAACAGCGGCTGGGCTAATTCAATGATAATTCAAGGTAACGTCGGTATTGGAACACTGGCCGGGTCTGGGAACAGACCGGTATATTCTGATCCCAGTGGTATTCTTACCAACAGCAGTTCAGACCGGAGCCTGAAGAAGAATATTTCTACCATCTCCTCCGAGATCGACCCGCTAACTTCTCTGCAAAAACTTCGCGGGGTATTCTTTAACTGGGATACCTCTACACCGCGGGCGGCCAATTTCGGAGATCAGAGGGAAATGGGCCTGATCGCGCAGGAAGTGGAGCCAGTCTTGCCCCAGGTAGTAGGAACGAACAGCGACGGAACGAAGAGCGTAGATTATCCGAAACTGACGGCATTCCTGATCGAAGTAGCTAAACAACAACAAGCTCAGCTCGAGGCGCAGAAGGCCGTAAATAAGGAACTGGCCGGGCGCTTGAACGCGCTGGAAAACAAATAGGCTTTGTGGTTCTCGCAGGGACAGACCAAGGTCTGTCCCTGCGGGTTTGAATAATCTCTGCCCAGCTGTTAATATTTCCTTATGTTGATGATCTCCTTTTTGATCCTGGTCGGTGCCTACGCCCTAATCGCCTGGGATAAGATACCCAAGGTCACGGTCGTGATGATCGCTGCTTCCCTGATCATCTTCCTTGCTCACGCTTCAGCTCAGCAGGTTTTTTCCTATATAGATTTCCAGGTCTTGTTCCTGCTGATCGGCATGATGATCATCGTCCATATCACCAGCCGCAGCGGGGTCTTCCGCTGGGTAGCGATAGAACTACTGAGGCATACCAAGGGGGAGCCCCGTTATATCCTGGTCGGCCTGGGTGTGATCACGGCTGTTCTGTCCGCGTTCATCGATAACGTGACGACCGTCGTGATCATCCTGCCCATCGTGTTCACCATTAGCAAGGAACTGGAAATAGACCCGATACCTTTCCTGATGACCTTGATCCTGGCCTCCAACATCGGCGGTACCGCGACCCTGATCGGCGACCCGCCAAACATCATTATTGGCACGGCTGCCGGCCTGAACTTCATGGATTTTGTTCATGAGCTGACCGGAGTTGTGACGGTGATCTTCATAGTGTCGATCCTGCTGTTGGTCTATTTATACCGCAAGGAATTGGTCTTCAAGCAGGAGTACCAGGACAAGATACTCCTGTTGGATAACTCCGGATCAATAAAGGATAGGCCATTGATGTACAAGTCTTTGACCGTGCTTTTCCTGGTCATAGCCGGTTTCATTCTGCATAACCTGATCCATTATGATGCCTACGCCATTGCTCTGGCCGGGGCCAGTGTCCTTTTGCTCTTTGAAAAACCCAGGCAGGTCATGCACGAGGTGGAATGGACGACGATCTTTTTCTTTATCGGCTTATTCATCGTGATCGGGGGCTTCGCAGAAGCAGGTGGTATCAAACTGCTAGCCGACAAACTGATCCATTTGACCGCCGGGGACAGGACCCTGACCACGATGTTCGTTCTTTGGGCCTCCGGCTTCCTTTCCGCGATCATCGACAATATCCCTTATACGGTGACAATGGTGCCCCTGATCAAGGAATTAAAGGGCGTGATGGATGTCTATCCCTTGTGGTGGGCGTTGTCCCTGGGCGCCTGTCTGGGCGGTAATGCCACCATCATCGGCGCCTCGGCCAACGTAGTGGTGGCGGAGGCCAGCCATGCCCGGGGAGTGAACATCTCGTTCTATAATTACTTCAAGGTCGGATCGCTTCTCACCTTGGTGGCTTTGCTGATTAGTTCGGGGTATCTATATCTGCGGTTTCTGATGTGAGAGGGCATGAAGGCCCCCTAAATCCCCTTAAAGGGGGACTTCGGAGGTTTCCTGGAATTGTTCTACACGATTAAGGAAAAACAGCCCTCCGTCATTGCGAGGAGTCTTCGACGAAGCAATCTCTCAAAAGCAGTTACGTTATTTGTGATAGAGATTGCTTCGCTCCGCTCGCAATGACCGAGGTTTTTTTAAGTCCCCCTTTAGGGGGATTTAGGGGGCCAAAGCACACGACAAAAAAAGGGCGGACCTTTCGGCCCACCCTTCTGTATTCTGTGTTCTACGTTCGGTATTCTACTTACAAGGCATATTCCCGGAAGCCATCTTCTCCATCATCCCGCCTTTTTCCATCATCTTGCCTTCCATCATTTTGCCATGCATCCCGCCGCCGCATTTTCCGCCCATGGCCATCTTTTCCATAGGACAGCTTATCATTGGGCAATTCGGTCCGTATTTCATACAGCCTTTGATACAGAGGTAACTTGCTTTACAGGCCATTAATAAGGCCAGAACAACGATCACCCAGGCTATGACCTTGCCAGTCGTTTTCATCCAGCCCGCTTCTTTATTAGCTGTAGACAGGACCATAAAAGCCAGGCCCAAGAAAATAAAAACCAGTAAATAAACCATTAATATCATATGAACCTCCCAATGTTATTTTTGTACTACTTTACACTCCCGAGGACCTAT
>JBAZXJ010000234.1:0-2870 GCA_041659865.1 Candidatus Margulisiibacteriota bacterium
GTTCAAGCGACGCAGAAACGTGACCAATGTCGTATCAAATATCGGCAACCCCAGGATCAGGACTGGCACTAAAGCGGTCTGCCAGCCGCTCCAGGCCGTCTGAACTTTGATCACGATCCCTAAAACCGCTAACATATAGCCCAAAGACATACTGCCTGAATCACCCATGAAAATGCTCGCCGGATTGCGGTTATAACGTAAGAAACCAAAAATTGCGCCGATCAGGGCAAGACTTAAGATCACCAGCTCGCTTTGGCCGGCCAATAAGGCAAAGAACATGAAATAGAAGACTGCGATGATGCTTATTCCTGCAGATAGACCATCCATATTATCTAACAAATTAAGGGCATTGGTAATTCCTACCAACCAGAATATAGATAAAAAGTCATTCATTAAAGAGCTTGGGAATAGCTCTATACGGATATGAAAATAAAACACGGTCAAGCAGGCTATCGTTATCTGTCCAATAAACTTCAGCTTTGGGCTCAGGCTGAATTTATCATCCCAAAATCCCAGACAGCAGATCAATATCGTACCTGTCAGGATCTGCCAGACCAATATATTATGACCAGCAAAGACAGCGCAGGAAATTAATACGGCCAGGACCATGGCCAAACCTCCACTGCGCGGGATCGGCGCTTTGTGCATTTTTCGCTCGGCAGGAAGATCCAGCAAGCCCCAGCTAGCCGAGTACTTGCGGACCAGATAAGTTAAGCTCAAAGAGATCATTAGGGCTAGAATAAAGGCTAACATGAGCGGATTTTAGCACATTTAGAATGAAAAACAAGCAGGGCAAAGGAACACAGAAATACAAAGATACAGGAATACAGCAAAAGATTCACTCATTAAAGACAAAAAGCCGGGCACTATTTCATCAATAAATCGCAGGCTTCTTTATATTTTGCTCCAGTTTTGCTGATTATTTCCTCAGGCAGGTTCGGGACAGGCGGCTGCATCGCCCATTTGATATCCAGCAAGTAATCCCGAACGAACTGTTTGTCAAAACTTGGCTGCCCACGGCCGACCTGATACTTATCGGCAGGCCAAAAGCGAGAAGAATCAGGTGTCAACACTTCATCTACCAGAACAATTTCCCCGTCGATAAGACCAAATTCAAACTTGGTGTCTGCGATAATAATGCCCTTGGTCTCAGCATAATCACGGGCGGTCAGATAGATCTTAAGACTTAGGTCGCGTAATTTAGCCGCGTTAACTTTGCCGACAAGCCTTTCCACCTCAGTAAAATCGATATTTTCATCATGGACACCAACCTCAGCTTTTGTGGTTGGGGTAAAAATTGGGGCAATTAGCTTTTCGGATTCCTTCATTCCTGCCGGCAAAGCGATACCACAGATCGACTGGTTCCGTTGATACTCTTTCCAGCCTGAACCGCTCAAATAACCGCGAACGATACACTCTACCGGCATAACCTCAGCTTTTTTTACCAACATGCTTCTGCCTTCAAGAATATCGGCATATTGCTGACATACTTTGGGAAAATCTTTAACATCTGCAGAAACCAAATGGTTTTCAACTATGTTTTTGAGCTTATCAAACCAGAAAACTGAGATCTTAGTCAGTAACTTGCCCTTATCCGGTATGCCATTTGGCAAGATAAAATCAAAGGCTGAGATGCGGTCTGAGGTTACCATCAAGTAATACTCATCCACCTCGTAGATATTTCTCACTTTGCCTTTTTTGGCCAGTTTGAGACCAGGAAGATCGATATCGGTCAGTGCTTTGGACATTGTCGTGCTCCTCAATAGTTTTGGATGAGTTTAGCATAACAAACTGCGGGTGTCATGAGCCCTTACAGCCGCTTGCTTCGGTACAATATGTATTAATTTGCTTACGATGTAATATATATGCAGGTTAGGACGAAAAGGATATTCAATTGATAAGCATGGCCAGAATATCGGCAAATATACGCACGGAAGATCAGACGAATGGTCAGACAAATGATTACATTGATAAGCTTTACAGCAACAATACTGATGACAGCAAAGACCTGACAGCTTCATCATTAGGTTTGTATTACTACACGCCCATACGCGCAATTCCCTCTAAAGACAGCTATATCAGCGAAGCGGTCATGATAATGAATGAGATCAATAATAATATCGCCAAGTCAAATCTGGCCTCACGCCGGGAGGTAAAAGAGCGGGCAAAGAAAAAACTGGATAACCTAGAGAGCAGACAGAGATTTACCCCTATTGATCATGCGGACCCTATACAATCAGACCTATATGAACAGGTGAGGTATTTAAGAACCATGATAGATTTTCTATGATCTTCAGGAAAACAAACCAGCCAAGCGCCCTCCGTTCATTCGTTTTTGAGGTAAAACCTCCTGCCATACTTCAGGGCTTTCCATGCACAGATAGATCAATGCCTTGGGTGCGGCCTTACTTAATTTCTTATATATTTCCTGGAACATCTTTACTCTTAGCGGCCTGAAATAGCGCAGCTTACCGTCCATACCAGGTAGCAATTCGCCATAATATATCTTGCTCTGGGCATACTTTTCTAAAGCAGCTTTTTTCACGTTCGGGTTAAATCGCAGAGCACCCATACTGATCCAGATTATCTGCTCAGGATCAAGCTGTTGAAAGATCTTTTTGATCGTACCAAAATACGCTTTCTCCCACCCTGAAAAGTTTACTATAGGGTCAAAATGCAAACCTATCGCATACCCTGCCTTTTGGCACTTTTGGGCAGCTTTCAATCTGTCCAAAAGAACAGCACTGCCTTTTTCCTCATTTTTAACGATAAGTCCAGGATTGACCGACCAGGAGAATACCAGCTGCCCGTTGATCTGTTTTGCTTTCCCGATGGCCAGCAACTCGGCAGGGAATTAATTGATACCACTT
>JBAZXJ010000235.1:0-2829 GCA_041659865.1 Candidatus Margulisiibacteriota bacterium
CTGTACTATCCCGATAAGTTATTTAGGATAGAAGGAGGCAGGTCATGCATAAAAAGGTCCTGTTATTTACCGATGAATACCTGGCGAACAGGGACTCTTTTCAACTGTTCATCGATCCGGAACGAACCATCAGAGATATCACTTCCTTAAGGCCAGCGAACGGCAGAGCTGATGCTCCTGTGTTTTTTGGGATAGCAGGGGTTCCCGGTGTAGGCAAGACAACGATCAGCCGGATGGCCGCGGGACTTTTCAAGCAACTAGAGGTGATCGATTTCGCCACAGAGATGCTTAAGGTCTTTGCTTCGGAAGGGATCGCCCGCGATCAGATCAAATATACCAGCTGGGAAAAGCAGTTAGCTTGCATCCGCCAGACCGCCCTGAACATCATCGAACACGCTCAAGCAGATCTCTCCAAAGTGTATTTGCTCGATATCCATAACGTCGTGATCAAACCGGAGGGGTTTCAGCTTGGGGTACCTAGCGCGGTGGTCCCAGAACTGAATTTTACTGGAATGATCATTTTGAAAGCGGATGCCGATACTGTTAAAGAAAGAGCACTGGCTGACAAGACGAGGGTCAGAAAAGAGTCCGTAGAGGATCTGCAGAAACATCAGCGCCTTAGTTCCATAATTGCCCGGGCTACTTCTATCTTTACCGGTACTAAAGTTTTGGAGATCGATGTGCCGCCGGCTGATGTGATCGAAAATGGGGTAAAGGTATTCAAACCAGAGCTGCATCTGGGTACGGTCTCCAGGATCGATCGCTTCATCAAGGATATCCTGGTAAAGGGTTTGAAGCATGACCGCTTAGGCATCGAGACCATTTTCTCAGGGATCGAAGCAGGAGTAAAACAAGGGCAAAGCTTGTATCCTTTCTTGTTGGAAAACAAAGAGCTGATCACTAAAGCTTTTCCGGAATACAGATTTTTTGATGATTACACCAGGTGGCATGCGCTGGAGATCGCCAAAGCCCTGGACCGGCTGATCAATAAGGACTATGAATGGTTCTATGCCAAACTTGATATCGTTGATTGCCAGCGAGAGGAATTCTTCAAAAATCTGGAAACCCTGCGCAGTTTGTATTGCCGGATGCCAGAGCGTTTACAGGCTCTGCTCTGGAAAGAGATAGTGGTCCATGACCTGGGCAAGACTGCCGGCGGAACGGTCGATCACCCCAAGGCCGGTGCGGAGATAATGGTCAGGATTGCCAGTGAAACTGGTACAGATCTTGAAACTGCGGCGATCCTGGCTGAGCTGACCAAGGTCCATCCGGACCTGGGTAATGTGATCATAGGCGATATCACTCCGGATAGTATCTTCAAGATCTTGTCCCGGGTAGAGAACCTTGGTGTTTCACAGGAGGAATTTCTCCAGCTTTGGACCTTATTGGGCACTATGGACCTAAGCGGGCACCAGGGCTACTCCATGCGCAACGAATTTCTGGAGCGCTTTTTGAGAATGTCTTCCCTGGCTGGGCTGACCGAGCTGAAGCAGGATCATTTTGCAGAAAGAATGCTTTCCCTGTCGCGGGAGATGGGTGAAAAATGGGCTAAGCTGGCCGATCCTCAAAGAGCGCAAGCCCTGGAGAAGCTTTTGAGTGACGTTATCCCCGCGAAGAACATGGATGAGTTCAGAGATATTCTGATCAACAAGGTCGATGGCCACTACTATTTTTCAACTATCTGTTGGAACCTGAGCTTGGAGAATACTGCCAAACTACTGAATTTTATTGTCTTGGTAGTGAAAACCCAAGGACTGGACAAGCTGCAAGTCAGAGGTGCTTTTAGCAACAAGGAAAACAAACCATGGAAAGAGATCTTCCAGGGCTTCAATACACCCTTGAACGCTTGGCCGTTCTTTAAGCTGGAAGACGTTGCTGTCAAGTTCAAAGCAGGAGAAGAGATCGTAATGAACGGTATAAAAATGAAGCTTTCCGGGAATGAATTAGTTATAAACCTTGATCAATAAGACAGCCCTGGAAATATAGGGCTAAGTGCTGTATCAGTGGGATTAAACAGGTCCTCGTCCGATAAGATAAGCAGGAGGGGGAAGTAGTCATGTTGTTAAGATCCAAGATCGTTTCTGGTCTGGAGCAGAACCATACCAGGACCCAGCCCCAGGCCAAAAGCCTGAGCAGCTCCCCGCTGTCCAGGCCCTACGAATTGGAAGAGATCGTCGAAGGTATCTTCCTGCGCTGGGAAGAAGATTATCATTATAACGCTGAAGAGCGTCTGGCTGAGACCGTACTTGCTTTCGTTAATCCAACAGATGTATCCAAAAATGATTCGGTAGAGCATAAAGCCCAAAGACTGGTCAAAGCCAATAATATCCTGATCAGTATGTGGACAGGTTATGTTGAGGGCAAGATCAAACTTGATAACGAGTTCGAACCGCAAAGAAAAGCTGAATTCAAGGAAAGGGTCCAGACCTGGGAAAGGTTCCTGGAATTTTCCAAAGAACCGATAGAAATAACCTCCGAGACCAGATATATCCCGATCCTTAAAGTCATGGTCGATTATCTGAACAAAAGAGCAGAACTTTCCTCAGCCTTGACCAAAGGGAACACGACTTCCAGACCTTCGACCCTTAGTATTCTTGAAGTTGGCGGCGCGCCCCAACGAGTTGAGTCGGGGGCTATCGCTATCCGCTATCTGGTCAGAAAATTGCGCAAGATGTTCCCCGAGATCAATATCCAGGTCGTGATCACCGATGTCAATTTCCCCAAAGAATATAACGTAAATAAACCTGGTGATTATTATATCGATCCCGATTTCGTGAATTTCGCCTATGTTTATGATGATCTGAGCAAGAAAGAGCTCAACGAGCGCTT
>JBAZXJ010000236.1:0-2822 GCA_041659865.1 Candidatus Margulisiibacteriota bacterium
GCCAAAAAGAAACATTCCATAAAGAAAAACCGCTTAACACCTACGGTTTTAAGAATTCCCTTGGCGTATCCCAACCACCACTCGGGGCAGCTCGTCCAGTACCCTTTATATTTTTTACTGCAGGCCTGGCCAACCTGCCATCTCCCCACCACCCCTTTATTGAAATCGTATTCAAAAGAAGTAGAGAAGATTACTCCCCCTCTCTGCCAGCCGCATCGGCTCGCGGAGAGGGGATTGGGGAGAGGTCTTATATTGAATACATTCCTAAATAATGCCATAATCACCTCATGTTCAAGATCAAGATCTGCGGGATAACCAATATCGAGGACGCCCTGCTGGCGGCCAGCCTTGGCGCGAACGCTCTGGGCTTCATCTTCGCCAAAAGCCCCCGTCAGGTCAGCGTTAATAGCGTGCAGGAGATCTCGGCCAAGCTTCCGCCCTTCCTTTCGAAGATCGGGATCTTTGTGAACGAGTCAGTCGATCAGGTCAACGAAACGGTCAAGCAGTGCGGGCTAAATGCTGTGCAATTGCATGGAACAGAAACCCCTGAACATTGCCGCCAGGTCCATGCCCCGGTGATCAAGGCTTTTCATTTAAAGAAACCGGAAGATCTGGAGCAGATCAAGCAATATGAAGACTGTGTGTCGGCATTTCTTTTCGATTCTTCCACCGAGAACCAACCAGGCGGAACAGGCACGACTTTTGACTGGAAGCTTTTAGCCGAATTAAATACTGCCAAGCCGGTGATCATCGCCGGCGGAATGAGCATTGAGAATATCCCCTTGTTAATGGAACATCTGTCGCCTTACGCCGTTGACGTGAACAGCGGAATTGAATCCAGTCCCGGGAAGAAAGATCCGGAGAAGATGAGGCAGTTGTTTTTGTTGTTGAAGAACCTCGGGTGAAGCAAGTAGCCAGTATTCAGTAGCAGTCAGTATCCAACAGAAAAAATAAAAGCATCTTTATTATTGCAATAACACTCCGTCATTGCGAGGAGGCATCCGACGTGGCAATCTACGACAAGTATTGCTTACCGAGATTGCCACGTCGCCCCGATGCGGGACTCCTCGCAATGACGGGTGTAGTTCAGGGATAGTTATGGCGGCTACTGACTACTGTTTTCAAATTCTTCAAAACCTCTTCTTTATCACTATAATGTATGGTCTTGTCCTTAAAGATCTGGTAAGTCTCATGCCCTTTACCGGCTAAGACGACACAATCCCCTGGTTTCGCCATTTCTAGCGCCATCTTCACGGCCTTGGGGCGATCGACCTCTCGAATGACCTGCTTGCCCTGGGCGGCCACGGGGGGCCGCCCCTGCATCGGTATCCCTGTCATGATCTCTTCCACGATCGCCCCCGGCTCCTCGCTCCGCGGATTATCGCTGGTCACCACGACCACGTCGGCCAGGTCATAGGCCAATTTACCCATCTTCGGCCTTTTCGTCCGATCGCGGTCGCCACCACAGCCGAACAAGGCGATCAAGCGCGCTCCTTGCTTGTTCTTAATGGTCAAACGTGCTTCTTTCAAGATCTTTTCCAGCCCGTCCGGGGTATGAGCGAAATCCACAACCACATCGAAAGGTTGTCCTGCGTGTATATATTCAAATCGCCCCGGCACCTGAGGTGCATTCTTCAGCCCTCTGTTAATTATATCTTCACTGATCCCGATCCTGCGACAGATCTCCGCCGCCAGATCCCTGTTCTGCTCATAGAACGACTCTTTTAAATAATCACCATTACCTTTGTGCCTTTGTGCCTCTGTGCCTCTGTGCCTCTCTTCGA
Organism: Candidatus Margulisiibacteriota bacterium; assembly: GCA_041659865.1. GTDB lineage: Bacteria > Margulisbacteria > JBAZXJ01 > JBAZXJ01 > JBAZXJ01 > JBAZXJ01. Next base: position 1,785 of record JBAZXJ010000236.1, read on the forward strand.
TGTGCCTATCTATTTCCGGCCATAACGTCACCCGCACACAATCCCCCTTAAAGAACCAGTCCAGCTTGACCTTGCGGTATTCCTCCATGGTCTTGTGATAATCCAGATGGTCCTGAGTAATGTTGGTCAGCGCTTTCACGTCGTATTTTATGCCCTTGATGCGGTTCTGGTGGATACCGTGAGAAGATACTTCCATCACGATCCAGTCGTAGGCCATATGGCGGTACCGGCGGATCGTGCGTTTAAGATGCCAGGGCGAAGGGGTCGTCAGTTTCCCGCTTAGCGTCCCGATGGCCGCACAGCGATAACCGGCTTCCTGCAGTATCGAACGTACCAGCCAGGTGGTAGTAGTTTTTCCGTTAGTCCCGGTCACCCCGATGAATTTCATATCCCGCTTAGCCATAGGAAAATAATATCATTTTGACAAGTAATTTGAAATACTTGATTAGCAAGCACGATAGGCTAAGTAGATATGCCTACCTTTTATAAGATAATAGCCGTTAATGAACCTGACCTAGTCTGCGATAATATCGAAGTTGAGCTCCGTTATGAGAACGTAGCAGGCCGCGACCTGGTCATTTATCTGCCGCCGAACTATTGGCAAGCCAAAGGGGAAATGCCGGTCATCTATATGTTCGACGGCCAGAACCTCGGGGAGACCTTCGCTTACGGTACCGGCTGGAACATGCCCAAAGTTATGCAGGATCTGTACCAACAAGAAGGCCTAAGCTTTGTGGCCGTCGGGATCTTCAACGGAGAACAGGATCGCTGTACTGAATACAGCCCCTACGTCGATCTGGGCCATGGCATCGATATCCCTGAACCCGGGGCCGAACAACACAGCAGTTTGATCATTGAGGAGATCATTCCCTTCATCGATGATAATTTGCGCGAGAACGGCCTGGAACCGGGGCCCAGGTTCCTGATGGGTTCATCCATGGGCGGACTGATGTCCTTTTGGATGGCGATGAAATATTCCGAGATCTTTCAGGGCGCTGCAGCTATGTCCCCATCGTTTTGGATCGGGGAACAGGCTAC
>JBAZXJ010000237.1:0-2819 GCA_041659865.1 Candidatus Margulisiibacteriota bacterium
TCCGCCAGAAATGGATTTCCTGGGCCAAAGAAGAGAACAACGTGCTGGAAATGGTCTTAAGCCGTCCGAACAATAAATGGGCAATGAATTTGTTGACCCAATTGGCGATACCGTGGATCAGCTTGCTGAAGGCGTTCCTGGTCACTATCGCACCCGAGGCGGCTTCCAGCTTGTCCCACAGCATCGGGTCCATGAATTTCTTCATGTCGATCAATTTCATTTTACCCACCGGCATATTGTTCCGCTCCAGAACAAAGATGGTTTCAGTTATCACCGCGCGGAATAATTTCTCGAATAAGGGATCCTTGGCAGCCTCGCCTATAGACTGACCGAAGATAGCTGACAAAGGATTGACCGCGCAGTTCAGGACGAATTTGTTATGCATGATCGGCATGAATTCTTCAGGGCTGACCACCTGGGCTTTTACATATTGCCCCTGTAGTTTTTCCTTCAGATAGTTCAGGTCAGCAGCAGGCACTTCGCCTCCAGGCTGTTTACTGAGCACGGGATGAGGTGCCATAACAAGCTCGTTGCCGCCAAAGGTCACTCTGACGAATTCATTTGGTTCATTAACTTTTTGCCAGGGGAATTTGGTCCCGGCCAGGGCGACCGTGGAGACCACGATCTTTTTGGTGGGCAGTTTGGCCATGAGCTCCTGGGGGATCTCCGAGAAAAAGTCGACACCGTTCTGGGTCAGAACGATCACGCTGTCCTTGTTCAAGTATGGAATGGCTTCTTTTATTACCGTGGCCGTGTCGGTTCTTTTGACCGATACGATCAGGTATTTGATCGGCTTCTGTAAGCCCTCCAGGTGGTCCGCTAGTGTTGTTTCATGGACCTGCAACTGGCCGTTAAAATCCCGAACCACTTGCATACCAAGGTTATTGATGATCTGTACTATTTCTTTATCGGAATCATACCCGGTCACCCAGGCCAGTCCCTGCTGTTCCAGGGTGATCCGGACCAGACTACCGATGACCCCTGCTGCTCCTGCGATGGCGATACGCGGCTCTACACAGATTATGATCTTGTTAAGCACAAATATTTGCTCCCCGTTTTCAGCTAGAACGATTTGATAAAACTAAACCCTATTCCCCACCCGCCTTCGCTGCCGTAATGGGCCGAGCGCCCCTTGGCTTGATCATTTCGATCGCCAAAGGTTTTCTGCCCGCCAACTTCTATTTGGCTGGTCGGGGTTAAGGGTTTGGTGACCGTCAATCCGATCGCGTGGCTTTTCCGGTCCACGCTGGTCGGGGTATGGGTCTTTCCCGTCGGCAAGTTCACGATACCGTCAGCAGCATCTTTTTTCTGGCTATAGGTGTAAATCATCTTATAGATCGGCGCCATTTTCTTTTTGCTGGTCGTCTGGTAGAAGACCGATATGTTCTTTTCCTTATGGCTTTCCCAATGGTCCGAGGTCAGGTTCTTTTTCACGTTAGGCGCTAACTGGATCTGGGAATAATGTCTGGTGGAATCACCTCTGCTATTTAATTGTTCAAAAGTCATCCCATAAGCCTGGAGCTTGTTCTTGAGCGCAAAGCCTATCTGGTAGCTGCCATTATATTTTTGCTGACTGACCTGGGATTCCGGACTGGTTCCAGTGTACGCTTTCCCCCAGAATTCCAGCTCTCTTTGTTTGTTATAGACATATTTACCCTTTAACCCAAGAGCATTACGTCTGAAATTCAGCGCATAGTCCGGGGTCAGGAATGCTGTGCGGTCAGCAGGATTGTATAGGGTATAATCATATTTCTTTGACCCGCTGCTTTGCTCAATGATCGGGCCCAGCGACAATTTAGGAGTGACCGGAAACAAAGCGTTAAAACTTATATCTCTTGTCTTGCCGGTCCTTTCAGACAACTTGTTCAACTCCCAAACCTTTTCAATAGAGGTTTTCTGACTTAGGCCAAGGTTCAGCTCGCGCCGGCCTTTTTGCCAGCCGATATTTAAGTTGTCGCCGCTAAAGCGTTGGTTGATGGCGCCGATCTGTCCCTGGTCCATGGTCTGTCCAGCCCAGTTAAAGTGTTTCAGGTCTAATTTCCAGTTCCCGTTATTCTTGTTATTGACCATATGCGTCCAGTTATAGACCTGGCCAGCCCCCCAGCATTCTTTCTCCGGATAGTCATCAGCAAACTCCTGCCCCTGGATCTTGTAAGACCTGGGGTCGTATTGGATCGTCCCGTTCATTCTCTGAAGGTCACCGACCACGATGCTGTCCGTTGTAGCACCCTCTTTACCCAACCTGGTAGTGACATAACCCGTCATATTCGTAAAAGCCGTTGTTTTCCTGTCGTGGGTGTTAATATTCTCAATGTTTAACTTGTAGATCAACTTATGCAGCGGAGGCAGCGGCTTTTTCGGTGCCGCGGGTTTTACTGTTACGGTCTCTTTAATAGGCGCCCTGGGCAGATCTTGCACAACGGCATCAAGTTCTGCCACAAGCGTGCTCAACGGCCTGGCAATGCTCGTATAGCGTGTGTTCCCCGACATGGCCTTAAGCACGGCTAAGGCTTGTTTTAGCTTTTGTGGCTTGCTGGTATCAAAAACAGGCTGTCCGTTCTCCTGGCCTGTGATCAGGTCCCTAAAGTTCACGTTCGTTCTCTTGTTGCTCATGCTGTCTAGAAATCTTTCCGCCAGGCTCAAGAGGTCCTGCCGGTATTTTCCGGTCAGACTCCCACCCAGGGCATTTACTTTTAATCCGCGATCTATTCCGTTCATCCCATTCATGATAAAACTCCTTAGGCTCCTATTATGTTCACACCATTCTTTATATCGCTCGTTTTAGAAAATAATTTCAATTTGTTATTTTGTGGTATATA
>JBAZXJ010000238.1:0-2779 GCA_041659865.1 Candidatus Margulisiibacteriota bacterium
ATGGAAGTCGTTTCTGGCCGGACCGGCAAAACCAAAACGATCAGCATTTCCCGTGACCTGGAGGACCATGTCCGTTTTTATTCCAAGGAATTCATGCAGGCGCTTTTCCACACGACCAGATTTTGTGTTGGCAATGAGGATATGCTAAATGATTACGTGAAGGTGAACCGGAGCTTCTGCCAAGAGGATACTATCCGGCATAAAACCAAGCAGTTCTACATTGCACGCATGGAACGAGCTCTGAACGCTAGCGTCTTGCCATTTTTGCACTCTGACCAATGCTTAAATGCCAAAGCGCAGATACTCAAGCAATTCTTTAGTCCGTTGAGCTGGCTGGTGAGCATTCAGAAAAAACAGCCGGTCAATGTTGCCAAAAGCCTGGAAATACTGATGAGGGCCAATCCCAAAGAAGACCTGACCCTGCTCAAGACATTTTTCTACGCCCTGCTGGAACCATACCTGGTAGACCCCAACGAATTCAATCCGCGCGCTACTTTTATCAGGATGCGGAACTTATACAATATGCGCTACATCGATACGAACAAGCTGACCGCTCTATTGCAGGATGTTCTGGAAAAAGCTAAAGCTTTCGCCAGGTAGTCCGGACAACGGCCTCTGGCGATCTTCCCGCAAATGCACTAAAATACGATCCATGAAAATACTCATCATCGGTTCCGGCGGACGCGAGCATGCGCTGGCCTGGAAGCTCAAGCAAAGCCCTAAGATCAGCAAGATCTATTGTGCTCCCGGTAACGGTGGGACCGCAACGCTCACGGAGAACATCGACATAAAAGCAGAAGACCTCACCGGCCTGCTGGCCTTTGCGCAAAAGAACAGTATCGACTTGACCGTGGTCGGGCCGGAAGTTCCGCTCACCCTGGGCATTGTAGATCTCTTCGAAAAGAACGGGCTGAAGATCTTTGGCCCCTGTAAAGCTGCGGCCCAGGTCGAAGGCAGTAAACTGTTCTCCAAGAATATTATGCAAAAGTACAAGATCCCCTCTGCCGGTTTTGCCAGTTTTACCGATCCGGTACTGGCAAAAGTACATCTAAAAAGCATTTCATATCCAACCGTGATCAAAGCCGACGGTCTGGCCGCCGGCAAAGGCGTGGTAATAGCGCAGAACCAGGCCGAGGCGGAAAAAGCTATCGACGATTCTCTGACCGCCAAAGTTTTTGGCAGTGCCGGCAGTTTGATCGTCATCGAAGATTTTCTGGTCGGGGAGGAAGCCTCTCTTTTGGCGTTCACCGATGGAAAAACAGTTTTACCTATGGCCAGCGCCCAGGACCATAAAGCCATCTATGACGGAGACAAGGGGCCCAATACCGGCGGGATGGGCGCCTATAGCCCGGCACCTGTTCTGGATGATAAAGCCATAGCCGAAGTACAAAAGCTGGTCCTGGAGCCGATGGTCAAGGGCTTGCTCGCCGAAGGTATCAAATATAAAGGCGTACTGTATGCCGGACTGATGATGACCAAGGACGGACCAAAAGTTGTCGAGTTCAATGCGCGCTTTGGTGATCCGGAGACCCAGGTCATCCTGCCGCGGATGGAAAATGACCTGGTGGAGGTAATGCTGGCCATCATCGAGGAAAAGCTTGACCAGGTAGAACTGCGCTGGAAGAAGGCCCACTGTATCAGCGTTGTGCTTGCCGCTGGAGGGTATCCGGGCAGTTATCAAAAAGGCCAGGAGATCACTGGGCTGGAAGGGCTTAAGGACTCTTTTGCCTTTCATGCTGGAACAGTTATGGACCAAGGCGTTCTGCGCACCTCGGGCGGCCGGGTGATCAACCTGACCGCGCTGGGCCCAACGCTAAAGACAGCTCGCGACACGGTCTATGCCGAGATCGATAAGCTGAAATTTACTGGAGTATACTTCCGTAAAGATATCGGCTGGAAAGCTTTAGCTTCGCTCGATCGAAAATAGGATCGAATTGGTCGGACATTTTTCCACACATTGATTGCAATTGGTGCAGATCAGAGGGTCGATCACCGCCAGATTGTTCTTTAATTCGATAGCATCGAAGGGACAAGCTTTAACACATAGGCCGCAGCCGATACAGCCAACCTTGCAATATTTCCTGACCACCGCCGCCTTGTCGTGCGAACTGCAATAGATAAAGTGTTTGGGTAAATATTCGGTCAAGCGGATGATGTTCTTGGGGCAGGCCTTGATACATTGCTGGCAGGCTGTGCATTTTTCCTTGATGATCACCGGCAATTTTTTCTTGTTCATATATATCGCGCCAAAAGGGCATACCTTAAAACAATCGCCGTAACCCAGGCAGGCGTAACGGCAGTCTTTCGGTCCTGAAAATGCCAGGTGAGCTGCGCTGCAGGTAGGAACGCCAAAATATTCATATTTCTCGGTCGAATCCAGACCGCCGTTGCAGGCGACCTCGGCTGTTTTCTTGCTGGTTTCAGCGACCTCTTTGCCCAACAAGCCGGCGATCTTTTCCTTGACCTCGGCTCCGCCGGGGATACACAGGCCGTATCCTGCCTCATTCTTGCTGATCGCCTCAGCATAGCCCGCACAGCCGGCATAACCGCAGAGCCCGCAATTTATTCCCGGCAGGACATTAAGTACTTTTTCGCGGTCGACCTTGTCCTCATCTTGCTGGAATAGTTTGGCCGAAAAGGACAGCCCCAGGCCCAGGAATAAACCGAGCAGTGCCATGATCAGTATCGCGCTTAACATTTTTTCGCCCCTAAAGTTTGATCAGACCGGAAAAGCCCAGGAACGCTATCGACAATAACCCGGCAACGATAAAAGTTATCG
>JBAZXJ010000239.1:0-2766 GCA_041659865.1 Candidatus Margulisiibacteriota bacterium
TGCAGTCGATGCTGGCCCAGACTTTCCGCGACTTTGAACTGATCATTGCTGACGATGGCTCTCCTGATGATACTAAACAAGTAGTAGAGAACTTTGCCCAAACTGCCTGGTTTCCCGTGCGCTATTTCCGCCAGGAGAATAAGGGCCGGTCGGCCGCGCGTAACCTTGGTCTGAAGAATAGCCAGGCGGAGTTCATTGTTTTCATCGATGACCATATCGTTTTAGATAACGAGTTTCTCATAGAACACATAAAGGTTCACGAACAACAAGCAACGAGTAACGCAAAATCCCTGGCGGCCGTACGCGGTCGTTCTGTATTGATCGAGGAGCCCATTGAAGTAGTGCCAGTATCAGAATTGGCCCCTTTGGTGATCGATAAGCAAAGGATACAGGACCCGTTCTATACCTTCATTACCAATAATATCTCTGTGCGCAGACGAGTCATAGAAGAGGTCGGCGGCTTTGATGAGGATTTTAAAAATTATGGCTTTCAGGATTCTGAACTAGGTTATCGCATTAAACGAAAAGGCTATCTTTTTGCTTGGGCTCCAAAGGCTGTAGGTCAGATATTCGCTTGTGGTATCAGTTATGAACAAAGCAGGGAAAGAGCTCGCCAGGTCGGTCTTTCGGCCAGGATCTTTGCCCGCAAACATCCAGAAGGCAAATGGAAAGTAGGGATCAATCCAGCAAATCATCTCTTCTATTGTTTGACCAGTCTTGATGAGAGCAGGTTTGTCAGGTCCTGGATCGCCAGACAGGAAGCGGCGGTCAAACAAGGCAATATTTCGCTAGCAGAGCGCCTGCAGTACTGGATCAAGCATTATTATTTCTGTCAGGGGATGTTTTTGAACTAATGAATAACCATCTTAAACGGACCATCCTGTTCATCTCCCATCAGGCCGACCTTTCCGGTGCTCCTTTGAGCCTGTTCTATCTGGCCAAGGAATTGGCTTTCACCCATCAGTACAGGATCGTTTTTGTTCTGCCGGAAGACGGGCCCTTGCTGAACAAGCTTAAGGATTACCATATAGAAACCGCCGTGCTGCGCGGCTTTAAGACATATGAATTATGGAAACTGATCAGAAAATTAAACCCGGATATCCTGCATATCAATACTTCAGTGAATTGGGTAGCGGCGCTTTTGGGTAATTATTGTCATATCCCGGTGATCTGGCATATCAGAGAAGACCTCTCTGCGCATCCCTGGGTGGTCAGGATGGTCCAGCGATATGCGGATCGGATCATAGTTATATCCAGGAGCGTCAGAGGCTATTTCCCTTATGAATTCTGGGACAAGATATCAGTGATCTATAACGGGGTCGATCTGTCCTTGTTCTCGGAAGAAGCTGAACATAATATCTGGCAAAAGATCAAGGACCTTTTCCTCAACAACCGGCTGGCCGACAAAAAAACCTTGAACATAGGATATGTTGGTTCAATTGAACCGCGGAAAGGGGTTAAGGAGCTGATCTCGGCTTTTTCGCTGGTCAAGCAGCGCTATCCCCAGGTTAAATTGCACTTGGTCGGCAGGGTACTGCCGGTGGCTCATGGGTATTATCAGAAGATCGACAAGTTCACCAAAAAGTACAAGCTTGATCCCTCGATCTTTTGGCACGGCAGTGTTGCTGATATCGAGAAATTCATCAAAAATATGGACATCATGGTCGTTCCTTCGCTTTCCGAGCCATTCGGTCGGGTGATCATAGAGTCAATGGCCATTGGGCGCGTGGTGATCGCCAGCGATTGCGGCGGGATACCGGAAATAATCCATGACCAGGAGACCGGATTTCTGGTCAAACCCGGGGACCATCTGGAACTGGCCGAGGTGATGATCAGGGTAATGGAAATGAAGGGTGCCGATATAGAAATGATCACTAAAAAGGCCAGGCTCGATGTGGAAGAACATTTTAGTCTGGAAAAGCACGTCCTTGATGTGGAACGGGTATATCGCGATGTGTTGGAAGCGCAGAACATAGTGCGTAGTACTTAGCATTAGTCGATGGAGCAACGCCCTCCGTCATTGCGAGGAGTCAGCGCTTTGGCTGACGACGTGGCAATCTCGGTGAAAGAGATTGCTTCGTCGGCTGCCTCCTCGCAATGACGGGGCTTATAAAATATGCATAGGTCCATAATTAAACGAATCAGGTAAGGTCACAAAATGAAACTCTCTCTCATCATCGTCTCCTGGAAAGTTAAGGATCTGCTGGCCAAGTGTTTGTTGTCCATCCAGCAAAATCCGCCGCCATTCCCTTATGAAGTGATCGTCGTGGATAACAATTCCCAGGATGGCACAGTGGAAATGGTCCACAAAGAATTTCCTCAGGTCATCCTGATCGCTTCACCAGATAATAACGGCTTTGCCAAAGGCAATAATCTGGGGATAGAAAGAATTACGGCAGATACTGAATACATCATGCTGCTTAATCCGGATACCGAAGTTAAAGGACAAGCACTGGCCAAACTGGTCCAGTTCATGGACCAACATCAGGATGCCGGTGCGTCAGGGCCAAAGTTGCTCAACCCTGATGGTTCTCTCCAGCCTTCCTGTAAGACTTTTCCGACCATCAGTTCGCTGATCTATAATAGTCTGCTCTTGGACTCTCTATTCCCCAGGAGCAAGCTCTTCGGCAGCTACGAAATGAGCTGGTGGGCTCACAATGACCTGATGGAGGTCGATCAGCCTATGGGGGCGGCACTGATGGTGCGTAAAAATATCATCGATCAGATCGGTCTGATGGATGAGCAGTTCTATATGTTCTTTGATGA
>JBAZXJ010000240.1:0-2739 GCA_041659865.1 Candidatus Margulisiibacteriota bacterium
CCAGCGCGCCGTTCTGGAGAAGGCGACCAGAGTAGGTTAACTGATTGGGAACGGCAAACGTCGCTACGGACATAATCGCCATGGTCAGTATGCCTAATAACATTTTCCTCATGAGATCCTCCTCTTAATATGCATCGACACTAGCTTTAATATTATCACAAATACACTGTTAATCCAATCGGTATGTTGGGAAAGGCCTCCGGCAGGGATCGCTCCGGGAGCAAGCTGCCGGCTACGATAGCCCCTGCTTTTTGCCCCCTAAATCCCCCTAAAGGGTGACTTCAGAATTCATCCCGAGAAGTATTTTGCGAATTCGATTAAGTACGTTCTTCATGTCCAGAAAGATCTCTTCGTTGGAAAAACGCAAGATTGAACAACCTAGCTCTATTAGCACTAGTTCTCGATTCTTGTCTTTGTCCTCTTGTTCTTGGTGGATACAGCCATCTACTTCAATAACAAGATTTCGTTCGACACAATAATAATCTACAATGAATTTATCAATTGTATGCTGTCTTCTAAATTTCACTCCTAACTGCTTGCCTCTTAATTGTTCCCATAGGATAAATTCTGCCTTTGTTGGCTTCCTTCTCATTTCACTGGCCAATTGCTTAAGCTGGGAATATATAGCTTTCTTTGCAGAATTCAATACCTTAGGCTTCATGGAAACAATAACTCCTGTGGATCAGCTGTCGAAAAGTTATTCGAAGTCCCCCTTCAGGGGGATTTAGGGGGCCTAGCGCAAGGGGGTTACGAAGCATCTTCAAACCGGGCACTTCGACAAGCTCAGTGACCGCAGGCTCAGCGTCCGAAGGTGCTCTCTCTCCTCGGAAAAAGCACCTCGCCCTTCGCCGTCTTCTGCCCGGCAGGCAAACTTCCCCAGACCAGGCTCTCGTTCACACCGCCAAGCTGTTTGAAGATCCGCTCGGCGGTTTCCGGCATATAAGGTGTGATCAGCACGGTAATGATCCGGAGTGATTCCAGAAGTTCGTAAAGGACCGTGTTCACTTGAGCTGCTTTGCCTTCCTTGGCCAACTTCCAGGGCGCCTGGTCTTCTATGTATTTGTTCAGCTTGCTGATATCCGACCAGATCGATTCGAGAATATTGCCGAAAGCCAGGTTGTCATACGACTTGTTCTGCTGGATCGAAGTCAGGCAAGAGAGGAACTTGTTCTCGGTCTTAACCTCTGGCACGATACCGGCACAGTATTTCTCTGTCATGGTCAAAGTTCTGCTTAAAAGATTACCCAGGTCATTAGCCAGGTCAGCGTTGTAACGATTGGTCAGCGTTTCTACGGAGATCGTTCCATCCTGGCCAAAGGAGATCTCTCTCATCAGGAAGTAACGCACGGCATCCACGCCGAATTCTTCGATCAGCGGTTCGATGGCCAGGGCATTCCCCTTCGACTTGCTCATCTTCTCTCCGCCCACGGTAATAAAGCCGTGGCCATAGACCATTCTCGGCAGTTCCAGGTCCGCAGCCATCAGCATGATCGGCCATGTGATAGCATGGAACTTCACGATATCTTTCCCGACCAGATGAACATCCGCCGGCCAGTATTTCTTTCTTTTTGCTTCATCTGCAAAGCCGCCGCTAACGGTCAGATAATTGATCAGAGCATCGAACCATACATATATATAGTGCTTCTTTTGCGAATGCTTACTGTTGATCTCTTCCGGCACTGGAATACCCCATTGACTGGTGACCCTGCTTAGGCTTAGGTCCGGCATGCCTTGTTTGATCAGATTGATCACTTCATTTTTGCGGCTCTGGGGTTTGATAAAATCAGGATTTTTCTCGATATGTTCCAGAAGACGACCTGCATAGTTAGAAAGCTTGAAGAAAAAGCTTTCCTCTTTTAATACTTCCAGATCGCGACCGCATTCCGGACATTTCTTGCCGACAGCCTGGGTTTCAGTCCAGTATGATTCACAAGGCCGGCAGTACAATCCTTCGTAATGGCCAAGATAAATATCGCCCTTGGCATAAACCCGGCGGAAAAATTCATTCACGGTATCGATATGTCTCTGCTCAACCGTGCGCACGAAGTCATCGTTGCTGATATTTAGCGTTTTCCATAATTCACCAAAACGCGGGGAAACCTTATCGACCAATTGCTGCGGAGTAATGCCTTGCGCCTGGGCGGTCTTCTCGATCTTCTGACCATGCTCATCAGTCCCTGTGGAAAAAAGCACATCCCTGCCTTGCTGACGGTAATAGCGCGCGAGCACGTCCGCCGCGATCGTGCAGTAGGCATGACCGATATGGGGCACGTCGTTCACATAGTAGATCGGCGTTGTAACAAAGAACTTATTTTGCTCCGGCGATGACAAGGGTAAATTCTCCTTTGGGTGCGCGTTTTGTAAAATGTATTATAGCTTCGGCCAGAGACAAGTACAATATTTCTTCATATTTCTTGGTCAGCTCCCGGCCGACACAGACTTTACGGTCACCGAATATTTCCTTCGCCTCTTCTAACATATCCTGCAGGCGGTGCGGGGATTCGTAGAAGACCATTGTCCGCTCTTCATCTTTTAATTCCTCCAGGCGCTTTTTTCTCTGCCCGGATTTTCTGGGTAAAAATCCTTCAAAGATGAACTTGTCCGTGGGTAATCCCGACACTGATAGTAAAGTGGTCACAGCGGCTGGCCCAGGCACTGGAATGACCGTGATCCCTTGCTCGATAGCGCTGGTGATCAAAGGGTCACCAGGCTCGGAGATCCCCGGCATCCCGGCATCGG
>JBAZXJ010000241.1:0-2736 GCA_041659865.1 Candidatus Margulisiibacteriota bacterium
CTATTTACGGACAGATTTCCCCATGAACAATAATGAATATATAGCTTTCCTGCACAAGATCATTGCAAAGACCGAGGACTCTGGCGAAAAATTCAGCCGGAAGTGCGAACTGGCGGTAGCTTATCACTTAGTTAAGAAATATAAGGAAAGTGAAGAGATCTATCAGGAACTGGCCAAAAAATATACCGGTCCGGCCTATCAAATACCCATTCAGCGCGGCTTGGCCGACCTTTATGAGGCCAGGGCCTGGAATGAGCTGACCCTGGGCCGTTCCGCAGATTCCTTTTTACACAAATATGACAAAAGTATCAATAAATTGCAGGAGTTGCAGACATTTTTGCAGAATAATCCTGGAGAAGATTCCGAACAGCAGAAAGGTATCGTTGCCCTAAAAACTAACGGCGCCCAGGCGAACAGGATCCTGGCGAGAGCGAATATGCTTGATGTTTCAGGCACTATCGATCAGTACCTTCGCCAGTTGAAAGCATTGCAAAATAATGTTCGGGACGGACAGATCGAGGCCGAAGACCAGCTTGAGGCTTTCAAGAAACTGATAAAATTGTATGCCAAACAAAAACAGGTCGATACGACAAAACATGTTTATAAAGCCGAACAACTTTTGACCTGGTTAGCCAGTAAAGACGCCAAGATCGATGATCCCGACCTGCAGGCCTTGCAAGGCTGGAAAGATGCGATCTGGGCAACGGTCGCCAAAAATCCGAACTATTTTCTCTTACAGCTCAAACAGCTGGAAGCAGATGTCCAAAGACAACTGGGGGATAAGGGTAAAAGACAAGCTGCTCTAGTTCAGGCGGATAAATATCTTGCTGAAATAGCGGCCCATCAGGTCCCTGGAGATGCTGGGGTCTTCAGACAGAACTTTATCAGGAACATTGAAGAGGAACAGGACCTGGCCAAGGCCGATGCGCTGATGGCGGCCAGAGATAACAAAAATATCCAGGACGCTCAAGCCAAGCTGTTGACTTTGTTCAACAAGAAAAACAACGGATTGTCCCGTCCAGAGGTCCAGCAAAGAGCCTGGGTCGCTCTGGCGGAAACCTACAGCAGGATGGGGGAGACGACCAAGGCCCAGGACCTGCTCAAAGCCGTCAGGAAAAATGACAACACATATTTACGCAGGATATTTACCAAACCCGAAGAGGCAGCGATACTGGCTAACCTGTCAGCTTATGTTTCTCCATCGTCTGGCGGTGCGGTAACAACTACGGCCGAAGTCCACGAGACCTCGCCGATCTATGACGACCAGCTGAAAAAGATCCAGGCCGATCAGCTTGGTAACAGCGACCGGTCAACCGCTTTTGCCCGCGAGATCCGCCAGGAGATAGTTTCTCAGGTGCCAGGAAGCAATGCTGGCGTTCCGAAAAGTAATCCGGTGACCATTGAGAGCGCGCTGGGGATACTGAACAGTTATGCCGGCAGTACCTTACCGAACAAACTGGAATATAGTGTCTATTTAAAGCTTCTGCCCAAAGTTATCCAGCGCAGACTGGATACTGTCAACCAGGATCCTCGAGGTGAACAACAATGGCGCAGTGACCTGCGGAAAGTGATCTCCCAAACCATAACGGATTATACCGCGCAGAATCCCGGCCGAGGTTATGGCCAGGAAAGGACCGATGCCGACCTGGCCCGGAACGCAGAGCAAAATGCCCTGGAACTGGTTAACAAGAATATGGAACCGGAACAGGTCCTAAGACTTGCGCAGACCATAGCCGTGATGTACAGCAGGGTGAACAGTCCCAAAGATAGATCCATACATTTACCGGATGCCTCAGCCGGAAGGAATTATCAGGAACAAGCCAGGGTACTCAAAAAGGCTATGCTGGACCTGGCGGAAGGAAAACAGCTCGCGGATAGCAGTTCCTTGACCCTGTTAGCTCTTCTCAAGCAATATCAGCCGCACATTACACCACTGACCAAAGCAGATCTGTTAATGACCGCAGCCCAAATGACCTCCTATCAGACCAACAAGGCCAAAGAGGTCAGAGCAGTACTGGAAAAGGGAAAAGGTCTTTTGGCATCCCTCCCTCTACAGGAGCAGCAAGCTTTGTATATGTCAGCGGAAGCAAGCCTCTTAAAGGGTGATATCAGGCATGCCAGACATTACCAGGAGCAAGCCAGAAAACTAGGGGTTCAAGGTGAAAGAACAGCGGCCCAGGACCTGTACTTCAAGGCCAGGCTGGAGGCTGATAGCAATCCTGGGTCCAAGCGCAGTATAGAGTCATATCGTGAACTCTTTCGAACAGCACCTGCCCAATTCCATGACATCATCCTGCAGGAATTATTTCCGGGTGATCCGCAAAGCCCGACCGCGAGAAAAGCGGCGGACCGTCCTCAGGTTTCCTGGAGATTGAAGGCAGAGTTTAATTCAGAAAGCGGAATAGGCGGGGGATCTGTCGTCAAGGTCCTGGGCGATAACTATGCCGCCACGTTCGAGCATCAGGTCAATCCCCAGCAAATGCAAAGCCGGCTGGATCAGGCCATGGCTGATACCAAGAGCGATGTTTTGCGTCCTACGGAGGAATATATTTATTATCAAGACAGTATCGATGACCAGGCCATCATGAACGGCCTGGTTCCCACACTAAGGTCAGGCGGGGAAAAGGTCAGGTCAGCGATCAATTTTCTGATCAATAGTCGGGCGGCCTCTGGCCGGACAATTGCCTTGTTCAATCAGTTGTATGCTATGAAATTCGAGCATATGTTCAATTTGAA
>JBAZXJ010000242.1:0-2684 GCA_041659865.1 Candidatus Margulisiibacteriota bacterium
CATTAGCCAGAGCTACGGTGATCTTGCGGCCTGTTCTTTGCAGGACTTCTTTTTCGATCATTTCGGCCAGGGGGACATCGGTACAACGTGGCCCCCAGATGTTGGGAAGCTGTTTGACGACCCGTCCGCCGGTCACCGGTCCGGCTAGGGTATAGAGCACGGTATCCTGATAAGCCGGCAGGGACCTGGCGATCGTCCCTGCTACCAGGTCGACCAGGGCCTTGGGGCTGTCCGGACGAAGCTCGGTCTTTTCAAAGTGGCTGATGTTGCCTGAACCTTCAACTATTCCGGTCCGGAAATTAGTACGGCCGGTTTCAAAGAGCCGCATCGGGCGTATATCTTCCGCCTGTTGCCAGAGCCTGTCCAATTGTTGTTCGAGCTGTAATTGAATGATCTTTTTGGCGAACATAGCTAGAGTCCTTATCGAGTAGAGCTGTTACATTGGTATATCGGAGGATGAGCGGGAAAATGTCATTTGATTTTTTTAGAGTAATGGTATGTGGAGCGTGGCCTGGTCACTCAGCGACCTCAAGTGACAGTGATCATCCTACTGTGTGCTGTGTTCCTGTGTTCTTGTGTTCCAAGCTAGCCCCTTCACCGCCCCGCACACCGCCAGTGCCGCCAAAAAGTCCGTGAACACATCGATCAGCTTCGCCGTTCTCTCCGGCACGAAGTACTGATGCGCTTCGTCGATGACCCCATAGGCTGTGGTCAGCAGAACAGCGATCAGCAGGATCTTGTTCAGAGAGAAGTTATTCCTGGTCTTTTGTCCGTGGGTCTTGAACAAGGCCCAGATGAAAAGAAGCGCCAAAATACCGTATTCAGCCAGATGGACCAGCTTGATGCCCTCGTAGATCGGCACAGCTTTGACCGCTTCCGGCGCCGGGCGGGAAGAAAAACAGAAAATTATCAACATATAAATTATTGCCGGAAGCCAATGAACGAAGGGCGGGAGTTTTTTCATCTTCAATAACCCTGGCGCGCGCCTTTTTCGATGACGCAGGTGGCATCAATTCCGCCGCGGGTGTTGTAGGTTGTTTCAACTCTCATAAAGGCAGGTTTTAAGATCTTGAAGATATCCTTGAATATCTTGTCGGTCACCGCTTCCTGGTAGATACCGACATTGCGGAAAGAGATGTAGTAATATTTAAGCGACTTCAATTCTAGGCAATGCTTCTTGGGAATGTACTGGATCGTGACTTGGGCAATATCTGGTAAGCCAGAAAAAGGGCAAACCGCGGAAAACTCGTCGGTGGTGTATGTTATAAACTGCTTTTCGCCTGTATATGGAAATACTTCCAGATAATCAGTGCGGATACTTGAGGGTTTATCGAACTTGAATAGTTTTCCTTCGGCTTTTGGCATGGGGACAATATAGAGAACTGGGGAGGCTGGCGTCAAGGTAATGTGATCAAGCCCTCTCCCCAATCCCCTCTCCGCTAGCCGATGCGGCTAGCAGAGAGGGGGAGGAGTTTGTTTCATTTGAATACAAAGCCGTCATTGCGAGGAGGCATCCGACGTGGCAATCTTGGTAAACGATAGTTTTGGTCGTATTATGAAACACGGATTTCGCGGATTACAAAGGATTACACGGATCCACAGCCACCCCATCGTATTACTTTTTATCAGGTGGTTGTGGTGGGTGGGTAATCTGTGTAATCCGTGTTTCAAACAACGTTGGCCGTCAAAAAGAAATATTCCCGGGGTGCGGGGCAGAGCCCTGTATAAAAATAGCCGGCCGCAGGCCAAAGGGGAATGCTCGGTAGTTTCAGTATTGGGGTCTTGGCAGTGCTAGCCCTTTTTAGCCAGATCGATCTTCTTCTTCACCGCTAAAATAATATTTGGATCCTCTTCTCTTTCAACGCTTAGATCCGCCTTGATCCTGAACACCGCCGGAGAACTCATTCCCGGAAGTTCATGCACAATGGCCAGAAAACTATTGCCGTCCTTGAAGAGCGGGACGGGCAGTTCCAGATCCGCGGAAACCTGAAGAACCTGACCTTTCTTTACCAGGTAGAATTTGGCCTGATCAAAAAGAGAGAACTTCAGATCATTATCAGTAGTGACCACCGGATTGATCGTCAGGGCCAGATGCTTGGGGCAAAGGTCGGGATAAAGCAGTTCTAACAATAAGCGCTTGAACAGTGGAACATTGGATTTATAAAGTTCCTGATTGGTATGAAAGCGGAAAAGCGTAATGATATTTTCCAGCAGACAACGCTGATATAAAGGCAGTCGGTCCAGATGAAAAGCAGCGTGACCGCTCTTGATCTTTTGCTCCAGTATCCCGA
This sequence comes from Candidatus Margulisiibacteriota bacterium, assembly GCA_041659865.1. Classification (GTDB taxonomy): domain Bacteria; phylum Margulisbacteria; class JBAZXJ01; order JBAZXJ01; family JBAZXJ01; genus JBAZXJ01. Next base: position 2,292 of record JBAZXJ010000242.1, read on the forward strand.
ACTTTTCCAGGACCTCTTTATACAATTTTTTCGACATGATCGAGCGGTTGAGCTGGGCCAAATTCGCTATGGAGAGCCCAAGGTCTTTATTGAGCCGCTGGATCAGTTTTTCGGGAGAAGTATGTTCAGCGAATTCTTCCCGTGTAAATGCATGGGTGCGGTCAAAAGGTTCGCGTAATTTTACATCCAGTTCTATCGTTCTTGCCTTGCTGGTCCTGGCTCCTAATAAATACCTGATCGCCTGGGGCGCTCGCAGCTGCCAATAGTATTCATTATGGTCATGGTCCGGCGCTTCATAGTAATGCAGAGGGATCGCCTGCTCTTTAAGCGCTCTGTGGATCTTCCTGGCTAACATGGGATGTCCGTCCTGTCCGGTACCGGTATCGATGTAAA
>JBAZXJ010000243.1:0-2679 GCA_041659865.1 Candidatus Margulisiibacteriota bacterium
TTAGGTCAGTCTTAGCTCACTGAAACATTGAGCTGGCCTGCCAGCCGAAGCTCGTTGATTAAGTACGCCTTCGCTAAAGCTTCAGCGTACAGCCTACGCTCTAAGGCCTTCTTGACAGAAGACCTAAGAGCGTAGGCTGGTGCCCCCAGTTGGATTCGAACCAACGACCTTGAAATTAAGAGTTTCCTGCTCTACCAACTGAGCTATAGGGGCCGAAAAATAGCCAAAAACAAATTAACACACCTTAAATTATTGTGCAAGGGAATGGCGATGTCGTGTTGCTGGCTGACCGACTGGAAGACTAGCTGACTGGCCGACTGGAAAAATGTGCCCGGATCTCGGCTAAACTATCCCCGCCGAATTTATCCAAAAAGAACTTGGCCAGTTCAAAAGCAACTACCGCTTCCCCGACCACCGCCGCTGCCTCCAAGGCACAGACATCGGCGCGCTCCACATGAGCTTTTGCTTCTTTCTTGTTCTTCATATCAACTGAAGGCAGAGGGTTCATCAAGGTCGGTATCGGCTTCATCGCCGCGCGCAGAACGATCGGCTGGCCGTTGGACATTCCGCCTTCGATCCCGCCGGCGTTACCCGTCTTGCGGATCACCTCGTTGTCTTTATCCACATAAAAGGCATCATGGACCTGGGAGCCCGGCAGTTTGGCTGCGCCAAAGCCCAGGCCGACCTCAACACCTTTTATCGCCTGGATACTCATAATAGCGCCGCACAATGCGGCATCAAGTTTTCGGTCATAATGGACATGACTGCCCAGGCCGACCGGCACGTTCACCGCTCTTACTTCAAAGATCCCGCCGACGGTATCTCCGGCCGCCTTGGCAGCATCAATAATATTTTCATGACCTTCGACCGGTTTGCCGCCGATCTCTACTATCTTACTGCTGATCTCGATACCAAAAAGCCCAAGCAATTTTCTCGTTATCGCGCCAACGGCGACCCGGGCCGCGGTCTCTCTGGCACTGGAGCGTTCTAAAATATTGCGGATATCGTCCTGGTCATACTTGGTCATTCCGGCAAAATCAGCATGACCCGGACGCAAGGTCGTTATTTTTTCGGCTTCCTGTTCATCATCTGGAGCTGCGGACATTTTCTTCTGCCAGTTCGCCCAGTCTTTGTTGGGGATCAATAAAGCGATGGGACTGCCCAAGGTCTTGCCGAAACGGACACCGGACAAGATCTCCGCCCTGTCCTTTTCGATAGCCATTCTGCCGCCCCTGCCATAGCCTTCCTGGCGTCTGGCCAACTCATGGTCAATTTCTTCAGCTAGTAACGGCACATTAGCCGGCATACCTTCCAAAATAGCGACCAATGCTTTGCCGTGTGATTCGCCTGCGGTTAGATATCTTAACATGCGTATATTATAGCGTAATTTGAGCGGAGGGAAAAGTATCAGATCATGATCAAAGGACGCTGCGGACGATGTCAAGATATTTTGGGGCAACATTCTCCAGATAAAAATGTTTACCGTCCTCTCTGGCTTTGTCCTGGATGTATTGGTATTTAGGGTAGCTGCCGCGGATTTCCATTACCCTACTGACCCAGGCATCGATATCGTCATAGCTGCAGATAAAGCCGTTCTCTCCGTCCCTGATGACATCAGGCAGAAACGAACGCTCACTGCCGATAACGATCTTGCCGCGGGTGAAAAGCTCAAAAAAGCCCCAATTATTGCTACCGTTGAATAAGGGATAGAGGAACAGGTCAATTTCATGCACATAGGTAGAGTAATCCTCATAGGAAAGCTGATCGATGAAGGTATAATGACGCTGATCGATACCATACTTGTTATTAATATAGTCCTTAAAGGTCGCGCCATTGGTATAGTGACTCTCATAACCATAGGTTTCTCCGGTAGGCATCCCGGTGACCACAAAATGCAAACTCTGGTCCAGGGCCAACAAGCGCTGGGAGACCTTGATGAATTGTTCGTAGCCCTTTTGTGCGCAAAGTACTCTGGCTGAAAAGCCAATATAGAATCTATCACTTTGCTTATTGATGATCGGGGTATCGCCCTTAGCATGGAGCCGTTCAGGATCGAAGCCATCCATCTGCACGATAACTTTTTCCCGCAAACACTCCGGCAGGGTATCCCGTACAGCCTTAGTAGGCACGATAGTCCTGGCGCTTCTGATGATCTGATAGTAACTAAGCATTTCCATTCCGGTATCATTTAACCTTTGCATTTCCACAGGCGGGTATTGCGGGTCATAACCATACTGCTGGAATGAGGGAAATTCCAGATAGGATATCACCGGAGTATCGATCTCATTGATCAGCAAATGGGCAGCACCAAGGGTGTGATAATAAATGATCACGTCGATGGGTAAGGTCTTGCGTAACTTCTGGACCGCGCGGAACACTCCAATTGAGACCTTTGCGCCCTGCTCCGCCCAGCCTGAATAATAGTAGTTCAGATCGGAAATATTCCCGTCCGGCTGGAAGGACAGCAGGTTTGGAATTGTGAATTGATGAGTTTGGCGCTCCTCCTGCGTACAAAGCATATAGGAATTCGCCAATTTATTTTTTAACAGATAACGATGCAAAGGCAAGAATTGGGAATTTTTGGCGACCAGGTGGACGAACAACATATTAAGCATATCTTTTTAAGTGTATCGCTGTTAATTGTGTTTGTAAAGTAACCGGTTAGGTTGGTGACATAGG
>JBAZXJ010000244.1:0-2674 GCA_041659865.1 Candidatus Margulisiibacteriota bacterium
AGGATAGCAGAAACATCAGAGGCGATATAGAATTCTTTTTGTTCGCCTAAACCTACGACCAAAGGACTGCCTTTGCGGGCGGCTAATAGCTGGTCGGGATGGTCAGTGCTGATCACGGCAAAAGCATAAGAGCCTTCAAGCGTTCTCATCGTTTCCAGCACGGCCTTTTCAAAACTCTGTTCCTTGCTGAACTTGGCGATCAAGTGCGGAATGACCTCGGTATCGGTCTCGGAATGGAACATACTGCCTTCGAGTAATAATTGTTCTTTAAGTTCAGTGAAATTCTCGATGATCCCGTTATGGACCAGCGAAATATTTTTAGCGGTATCATAGTGAGGATGCGAATTTAATTCCGTTACTTCTCCATGGGTCGCCCAGCGGGTATGGCCGATACAGAGATGGCTGGTAAATGGAGCTTTGTTGACCTTGTGCTCGAGTTCGGCGATCTTGCCGACGCATTTAACGTTATGGATCTTGCCACCGCCGTTAATGGCGGCGATACCGGCGCTGTCGTAACCGCGGTATTCCAGGCGCTTTAATCCTTCGATCACTAATTCAACCGCGTTCTTGTTACCGATATAACCGAATATTCCGCACATTATTTATTCACTTCCTCGTAGTATTCCTGTAATGACTTGATCGAAATATTATTGCCCAGACTTAATTCTATTCCGTTGATCGCGGCAAAAGCACCCTGTAAAGTAGTTATACAAGGCACATTATGCATGACCGCCGCGGCCCTGATCGCTTGCATGTCCGAACCGCTTTCCTCGCCGGACGGAGTATTGATGATTAATTTTAACTCACTTTTGCGTATCAAATCCAGTATTATATTTTCGCCCTCGCTTAATTTATCCACCAGCATGGTACTGACGTTGTTGGTTTTAAGTACTTTATAGGTGCCTTTGGTCGCGATAAGGCTAAAGCCCAGGTCGATCAGGCGCTTGGCTAAAAAGACCACATTACGCTTGTCCCTGCTGTTCACGCTGATAAAGATCAGTCCTTTTTGGGGCAGAGCCTGACCCGCCGCGATCTGGGACTTGGCATAAGCTGCGCCAAAAGAAGAATCGATACCCATGACCTCACCGGTGGATTTCATTTCAGGGCCTAGGATCACATCGACCCCTGAAAATCTGGAAAAGGGCAGGACCGATTCCTTGACCGCAAAATAATTCTGCATCACGCCTTCGGTCGGGATCTTGAAATCGGCTAGTTTCTTGCCGGCCATGATCTGCGAAGCGATCTTGGCGTACGGTATGCCTGTAGCTTTACTGACAAATGGCACGGTGCGCGAAGCCCTGGGATTCACTTCCAGGACAAAGATCGTATCGCCGCGAATAGCAAATTGGATATTGATCAAACCGACAACTTTTAAGCCTTCGGCGATCGCCTTGGTAAATCTCGTTAATTTATTGGTCAAGTTCTCATCAAGAGTATGCGGAGGAAGGACGCACGCCGAGTCTCCAGAATGGATCCCTGCGTTCTCGATATGTTCCATGATCCCGGCAATATGGGTATTCTCGCCGTCGCAGATCGCATCGACATCGACTTCCAGCGCGTCTTCGATGAACTTGTCTACCAGAATAGGATGATCCCCTGATACCGCTTTGAGTTCATCCATGAAAGCCATCAGGGCTTCGTCATCATAGATGATCCGCATGGCTCTTCCGCCGATCACATAAGAAGGCCGGACCACGACCGGATAGCCGATCTGGTTAGCGATCTTCTGCAGATCCTCCTTGGCGAAGGCCGCGCCGTTCGGCGGCTGGTTGATCTTGAGCTTCTTTATAAAAGCTGAGAATTTTTCACGGTCTTCAGCCAGATCAATTGACTCAACGGTCGTCCCGATGATCGGCACGCCGGCGGCGTTCAATCTTCCGGCCAGATTCAGCGGGGTCTGTCCGCCTAATTGTACTATCACGCCGTCCGGTTTTTCCTGCTCGACGATGTTCATCACATCTTCGAAGGTCAGCGGTTCGAAATATAATTTATCCGAAGTATCATAATCAGTAGAGACGGTTTCCGGATTCGAATTGACCATGATGGTTTCAAAGCCCATTTCTTTTAAGGCAAAAGAAGCGTGGCAGCAGCAATAATCAAATTCGATACCCTGACCAATACGGTTCGGGCCGCCGCCCAGGATCATGATCTTCTTCTTGTTCGAGATACGGACCTCGTTCTCGGTCTCATAAGTTGAATAATAATAGGGAGTATAGGCCTCAAATTCCGCGGCGCAGGTATCGACCAGCTTGTAGACCGCATTGATCCCCGCCTTTTGGCGCATCGTTCTGATTTCCAGTTCGCTCTTGCCCAGGAGCAAGCCAAGCTGGAAGTCGCCAAAGCCAAGTTGTTTGGCCTTAAGCATGAGCTCAGGGGTTAGAGACTTTAGCTTAATTATTTCATTTTCGAAATCAACTATTTCCTTGATATTTGCCAAAAACCAGGGGTCGATGAAGGTAAGAGCAAAGATCTCTTTGATGCTCATGCCTTTTTGGAAAGCGTATTTCAGATAGAATATTCTGGAAGCATTTGGTTCACGCAATCTCTGCAAGAATTTTTCCTCGCTGATCTTGCGGTAATCCAGCTTGTTGTCGAGTCCGCAATGGCCGATCTCCAAGCCGCGCAAACCTTTTTGCAAGGCTTCCTTGAAAGTACGCCCTATAGCCATGGTTTC
>JBAZXJ010000245.1:0-715 GCA_041659865.1 Candidatus Margulisiibacteriota bacterium
GCGACGAACAACGAGCAACGAGCGACGTTCATCTTTTGTGCGTCAATATCTTCGGAATGATCCCATACTGCTTTATCTTATAACCCAGGATCCTGCGCGTAGTACCCAGCTGTTTGGCGGTCAGGCCTTGATGGCCCTTGTGCTTCTTTAAGACCTCAATGATCATTTCCATTTCCAGGTTCTGGACCGCTTCCTCCAGGGTATAATTCTTGCCGAGAACTATATCCTTATTCTCTGCCAGCTGCAGGGAAGGAGGCAAGTCCTGGGAGCGGATCACATCCGCATTACAGACCAGAACAGCGCGTTCGATACAATTCTCAAGCTCCCGGACATTGCCGGGCCAATGGTAGCTGGTCAGCATGTTGATGGCCGGAGTTGAGATGCGCGAGATGTCTTTATCATTCTCCTTGCTGTATTTCTGTACGAAATGGTTGGCCAGGGCCATAATATCGTCCTTGCGATCGCGCAAAGGCGGCATGAATATGGGGAAAACATTGATCCGGTAATATAGGTCCTCCCGAAATAGTCCGTTCTGGATCTCTTTTTCCAGGTTCTTATGGGTGGCCGTCATGATCCTGACGTTAGACTTTACGGTCTCATGTCCGCCCAGCCTTTCAAATTCCCTGGTTTGGATCACCCTTAATAGTTTGATCTGCAGACTTAAGCTGAAATCGCCGATCTCGTCTAAAAAAATGGTCCCGCCGTTAGCCAGTTC
>JBAZXJ010000245.1:725-2656 GCA_041659865.1 Candidatus Margulisiibacteriota bacterium
CCGCTCTTGCAAAAAGCGCAGCAATTTGACCTGAAGCGCCAGCGGCACGTCGCCGATCTCGTCGAGGAACAGCGTGCCGCCCTGCGCTTGTTCGATCTTGCCCGGCGTGGTCTTTACTGCACCCGTGAACGCGCCCTTTTCGTGGCCGAACAATTCGCTTTCCAACAAGGTTTCCGGCAGGGCGGTACAGTTAACTTTGATAAAAGGTTTGCTGGCGCGGTAGCTGTTGTAATGCACAGCGTGGGCGACCAGCTCCTTGCCGGTCCCGCTTTCCCCGCGGATCAAAACGGTCGTATTGCTGTCGGCGACCTGTTCGATCAGCCGATAGACGTCCTGCATGGCGTTACTATCCCCGACCATGTTCTCCACCTTGAACTTTTCCTTAAGTTCCATTTTTAGCCGCTGGTTCTCTTTTTGGATATCCTTGCGCTTCTCGGTCATCAGGCGGTTCATTTTAACGGACTGGGCAATAAAGGGGGTAATGATCTTAAGTACCCGCAGACATTCATCTATGAACGAGGCATCCTTATACTCAGTATCCACGCTCAAGGCCCCGATAGTCTGTCTTTCCAGGATAATGGGCACACAAATGAAAGAAAGCTTCTTGCCCTTGAGGTTACTGCGTGAACCGGTACGGTTTAGAAAACGCGGGTCCTTGTTGATATCGGGTACTATTTCTGCCTTGCCGGTTTGGACCACTTTCCCGGTAATCCCTTCGCCGACCTTGTAATGACCAAGTTGCTTTTCTTTCTCGCTTAAGCCATGGGCAATAGTAATATTGATCGTCTCGGTATCGGGATCAAGAATAGTTACCGTGCCCCGGGTAAGATGCAGGTGCTTGTCCAGAAGCTTGAGCACAGACTCCAGGGTCTCGTTCATTTCCAGCGAGGCGGAGAAGACCTGGGCGATCTCGTATAAGAGGTCTACCTGGTTTTGTTCTTTCGGCATAACGGCATTTTGAGCAATTTTGTAATATTTGTCAATATTAGTACAATTATGTATGTGGTGATCGTGGTGGTGTGGACGTTGAGCCTATCGAAACGTATGGTGGCCGGCACTTCGACAAGCTCAGTGACCGTGGTTAGGTGGCAGAGAAGATCTCTCTTGCCTGTTTGCTCTGCCCGAGTATCTCCACTGGCAAAGGCTTTAAGTCTTCCTGGATCTTCTGAAGTAGTGCCAGACTAGCCTTTGGTGTTTCAGGAACAGTTCCCGGACGGTCCAGGGAATTAAGCTGTACTTTTGCAGGGCGGATCATGGACAGAAGTTTCTTAAGCGCTGTAATTTCTTCCGCGGTATCATTTACCCCTGGTACGATAAAAATCTCCAGCCAGAGCTGCCCTTTGAATTCTTTACTGAAATTGACCAGGCCGGACAGGACCTCCTCTAATTTTAGACCTTGCACCGGGCGATTGATCTTGTTGAACACGCTTGCGGTTGCGGCATCGATAGAAGGAACGACCAGGTCGGCGGGCATCAACTCCTGACGGAGTGCGGCTTGAGAGAGCAGGGTCCCGTTGGTCAGAACGGCAACTTTATACTGCGGGTATTTGGTCTTGATGTATTGGATGATCTCCCCGATATTGCTGGCCAGAGTAGGTTCCCCGGCACCGGAAAACGAAATATGGTCAAGGACAGGGCTTGAGGCCAGGAACAAATCTAGCTCGGCTTGAACATCTTTTGTCGATACGAATAACTGGCGTTGCATAGTAAGTTTAGTGGTCTTACCGCATTCACAGTATACACAATCCAGATCGCAAGTCTTGGCCGGTAAAAGGTCCACACCAAGAGATACGCCAAGGCGTCGTGAATTTACCGGTCCAAAGATATGTTTATACATTTATTCTAGCCTTTAGTTGATCAAGATATGCCGCTGCTTGCGGGCTGTTCTCTTCAGGAGCCCACGGAGCAAAAGTCTTATGTTCACCCTCAAG
>JBAZXJ010000246.1:0-2617 GCA_041659865.1 Candidatus Margulisiibacteriota bacterium
CCCCGGATCGACCTGGTCTTGCTGGATATACGTATGCCTGGCATGGATGGCTTGACCGCCCTGGAAAGGATCAGAGGAATAAAACCAGCCCTCAAGATCGCTATCGTAACCGCCGGCAAAACTGATGAGGTTCAGGCCAGAGCCAAAGAGCTTGGCGTTGAAGATTATATTATCAAACCTTTTGAGGTCGAGGCCCTGCAGGATCGCGTGGCCAAACTGTTATCCTGAATTATTCCGTTTTCAGTTTCGTGGAAAAATAATAGAGCAAGATCGCGGCAATAAGCGCGGTCAGGCCGATGGAATAGAACATCAGGTCATACACTTCCGGAACGTGACCGCCTCTTTTATTTAAGATCCCGGCCAAGATCCCCATTATTCCCAGCAAGGCGAACAGTAAAGATGATATTTTCATGACTACCTCCGTTTGTGAGCTGGTAAAATTATAACATAGGGGGATAGAAATTCAACTACGGAAAAGGGCTCAAGGACAATTGAGACGTTTTCAGGGCAACGCAATGCAATTGTCTTGGACACTGAGCTTGTCGAAGTGCCCGCACAACCAAAGCGCTTCGACAGGCTCAGCGACCACCGCTATCGAAGACTAACCAGTTACAGGTACCGAGCTTCCGGATGATGCAAGACCATCGCCGAGATCGAAGCCTCTGGTTTCATCATGAAACTTTCGGTCAGCGTAACTCCGATATTTTTATCCGGGGATAGCAACTGCCATAGCTTGGCATGCTCTTCCAGGCCGGGGCAGGCTGGATAGCCAAAAGAGACCCGGAGCCCGCGATATTTGGCCCGGAATAGATCATCCTTGGACAAAGCCGTTTGATCAGGAATTCCCCACTGGTCACGGATGTCTTTGTGTAAATGTTCAGCAAAGGCTTCGACCGATTCCACGGCCAGGGCGGTAAGGACCTGTGCGTCCAGGTATTTTCCTTCATCGGTCAGCTCTTTAACAGCTTTTTCCACGACACTGCCGCTGGTCACAACAAAAAAGCAGACCGAGTCCAGGCGGTTGCTGGAAACAAAATCCGACAAGGCTATTTTCTGTCCATTGATCTGGCGGGGGAAGTGAAAGCGAGCCAGTTCACTTTCGGTCTTGGGGTCGAACACGATCACGGTGTCCTTCTCGGAGCGAGCCTTAAAGAATTGATACACCCCGTTTAGCGAGATCAGGTTGTTTTGCAAGGCGAAATTCTTGATCTGTTCAACTTTGTCTTTCATGACGATAGCTTTCTTGTCGCCAGCGGCCAAAGACTTGGCATAAGAACCCTTAAAGCCAAGATGCTGATCAAAAAGCATATGGTCTTTCAGATACGGCCAGACTTTTTTCGGATCACCAGCAATGACCTTGATGTCGTAGCCTGGAGCGTGCAGAACGTGGTCCGTTGCTTGTTGCTCGTTGTTCGATGTTTGCAGAGAAATCGCCTGGGCTGGTTGTGCCGAGCGACGTTCTAAAACGGTCTGCTGTCTCGCCGTATGGCTGGACAGCCACTTGGCCGTGACCCTTGGGTCTGGATCGGTCAGGCGCAAAGCGGCATCAAGTCCGGACATAGCATCAGGACAATAAACAACAGGGCCAGAGTATTCCGAAGCGATCTTCTCGACCGTGAAATTCTCGCTCAAGGCAGCTCCGCCTAAAAGCAAAGGTACGCTTATCCCGGCCGCCTTCAGGTCACCGGCCGTTACCGCCATTTGCTGTACAGATTTAACCAGCAGCCCGCTTAGTCCAATAAGATCTGCCGGCTGTTTTTTGAAAGCTTCGATGATCTGAGCAGAAGAACATTTAATGCCAAGATCAATTACCTTAAATCCGCTGTTCTCCATGATGATCTTTAACAAGTTCTTGCCAATATCATGGACATCACCGGTGACCGTGGCCAAAAGCAGGGTCCCGCGCATGCTGGTATCCCCGGCGGCAATGAACTGCTGTAAATAGTCGACGGCAGCCTTCATGACCTCGGCACTTTGCAGAACTTCGGCTACGATGAGCTTGTTGTCCCTGAACATTTCCCCAACTATTCCCATACCGGCCAGAAGGATCTTGTTGATCACGTCCAGCGGTGAATATTTTTTTAGCGCCTCGTCCAGGTTGGCCGGCAAATTCTCTTTTGATCCTTCCAGCACATTGTTCTTTATTTTTTCTTCGACCGAAAGAGTGCTTGCTGCCACGGTCTTTTGTGGAACATTTTCTTTTCCGCGAAAATAATTCACAAAAGCGGCGATCGGGTCCTGGCCGGACTTGGCGTCATACCAGAGCAGGTCATGGCACAGCTGTTTTTCTTCTGCTGAGATCTTGCTTTCGCGCACCAGCTTTTCGGCATTTACTATCGCGAGATCAAGCCCGGCTTCGGTGGCCAGATGCAAGAATACAGAGTTAAGCACTTCTCTGCCGGCGAGCGGCAGACCAAAGGAAACGTTAGACACGCCTAAAAGTATTTTGCACTTGGGGCATTGTTTTTTTATCGAACGGACAGCATCGATAGTTTCTTTGCCCGAACCGAAATAATTTTCATCGCCGGTCCCGCAAGGAAAGACCAGGGGGTCAAAAATAATATCTTCTTCGGCCAAACCGTATTTATTCGTGAGCAATTCATTTGCACGTTTGGCG
>JBAZXJ010000247.1:0-2597 GCA_041659865.1 Candidatus Margulisiibacteriota bacterium
GGCGTCAGTTTCCATTGGAAAGCTGCCCACAAGGACAAATCAGCTGGTATGCAAAGGGGTTTTATCGCCCAGGATGTGGAAAAAGTGATCCCTGAATGGGTCAAGACCGATGCCCAGGGCTTCAAGTCAGTGGAAAAAGTCGGCGTGGAAGCTATGCTGGTCGAAGCCATCAAGGAACAGCAGGAACTGATCAAGAAGCAGAACTCAAATATCGAAAAACAGAATGCCAAGATCGAGAAGCTGGAGGCGGAGATTAAAGAATTGAGGAAGTAAGGCTCGAAGAGGGATATGTAGATAGAGACAATTCCCCAATAAAAAAGGGGTGGGGTGGTCACTGAGCTTGTCGCAGTGAGCGGGGTGGTAATTGATCAGAATACAGTCTGAGAGAAGTAAAGAAGTCAAGAATTAAAGAAGTATCAAGAATTAGCGCATTACCTGGTTATTCTTTACTACTTCTTTACTTCTTTACTGCTTTACTTCTGACTTAAAATTAACAGGAGGTACACATGTTCAAGAAAACGCTTTTAGGGATCACTCTACTTTCGATACTGACGATCATGGCCCTCGCCGTGCCAAATCAATTAACCTACTCGGGAAGACTCCTCCAGAACGGCGCGTTGGTCAATTCCACCGCTCTGATGGATTTCAAGATCTATTCCGACCTGACCGCAGGTACTTTGCTCTGGCAGGCAGGCGCCGGTAATGTGGAAGTGAATCAGGGTATCTACAGCGTGGTGCTTGGCAGTACCAGCAACCCGATAAGCCCGAACATCTTCGTGACGGAGAATGCTTATTTGGAAGTAACGGTCGGGGGTGAAGTATTATCACCAAGGACCAGGATCAACAGCGTCGGCTACGCCTTACAGGCAGGCGGGTTGAGCAACGGCGGGATCCAGGCCGCTTTTGTTTCGACGAACGGCAATATTGGCTTTGGGACTACAATGCCTTATACCAAGATAGATGTTTATCCTGGTACTGACGGGCTCGGCGGTGCAGTAAGAGGGTTGATCAGACCAGCCACCTCATCCAGGAACGCACTTTATAACAGTTCAGAAATGGTCAGCGGTTTCAGAGGTGAAGCTGCTGGGTTGATCTATACAGGCTTCAATGGTTATCAATTCCCCTTTAATAGCTATGGCGAAATGATCATCCAGGCCAATGCCCGGACCGGAGGCTATAACAATGGCATTTCTTTTGCCACAGGGACTACGGTGCCTACGATCAGCATCAGGATCGATCCGAACGGCAACCTGGGGATCGGGACGACGGCGCCTAATACTAAACTGGAAATATCCCAAGCTACAGGGGCAACACAATTAGAGGCAATAAGAATGACCGCTACCGATGCCAGCGCGGATAGTCAGGGGCATATTATTTCCTGGCGTGGGCCCTCTGCCTATAATTATGATATGGCAAGAATAGTTGGTTCCAGGGAGGCGATGACCTCTGGCGGACACTTGAAACTTTATACTGGCGCGGGTACCTATCAGGGGATAGATATAGATTCTGCTGGCAGGGTCGGGATTGGGACGATAAGTCCGGCAGGAAAACTAAATGTGGTTGGTGATGGTACTGTGGGGAGCGGTGCCTATTATTTTGATGTTTATCATTCTGGAACATCGTATCCGAATTTATATTTCAGAAAATCAGAATCGAACACCATCGGAACTTTAGCTCAAACTTCAGATGCCTGGGGCTTGGGCGGCGTCTTTTTTCAAGGAGTGAACACTAGCGGCACTCGTGCTTCGGGAGCGGCAATATATGCCGGACAAAGCGGTGCCGCAGGTGCCAGCGCTGTGCCAACAAAATTATTTTTCACCACAAGTGATGCTGCCGGAAATGCCAGTAAGGTCGTCATCGATCCCGCAGGCAACGTCGGGATCAATACGTCGGCTCCTGGTTATAAACTGCAGATCGATTCCGATCCCAGCTCGACTTTGACCAAGAGAGTGATCCTATTAAGGAATCCAGCCGCTAGAGGAGCTGGTGGGGGACTGGAAATACATGCGGCAATGGGTGATTGGGATTTGGGGAATATCCGTTTTATGGCTGACGGGATCTCCGGGACGGGAGCTGTCAGGCTGGATCTCTTGGGGGGTGTAAGCGATACGACGGGTTTACATGTTTTAGAAGGTGGTAACGTGGGGGTCGGTTCTACGAGACCATTATATAAATTTCAGGTTAATGGCGGGTCGATAGCGCTTGGACCAAACGGAGCAAATACGGTCCATACTATAGGCAATGCGAGATTTGATGGAGGGACAGATAACCGAGCCGCAATAAATTTTATAACCAATGCTTCAAATGATGAGTACATTACTTTTGATGTTCTTGATTCCGGGGTGAACGGTTACCCCGGAGCTATGGCCATTGATTACAATGGCAATGTTGGTGTTGGGACAACGACGCCGCGTGCTAAATTTGATGTTAACGGCAGCGCCGGTAATACCACTGGTGTTTGGTCCACACTTTCCGATGTCAGACTGAAAAAAGACATTAGACCTCTGCAGAACTCTCTGGATACTTTATTAAAGCTACAAGGCGTAAGTTTCCATTGGAAAGATGCCCAGAAGGATAAGACAGCTGGTCTGCAAAGA
>JBAZXJ010000248.1:0-960 GCA_041659865.1 Candidatus Margulisiibacteriota bacterium
TATCGAGATCAAGCGGAGGACCGTGGCGAAGTATCGGGGTCTGCTGGATATTCCGTCGTCGAGGGGAAGAGCTTTGCCGCTGTTGGGGGATGTGGAACAAGGCGCACCCATGGATCGCGGAGAGTAAGAAGGCCCCCTAAATCCCCCTAAGAGGGGGACTTCGAATAATGCATTTGTCTAGTGGGTAGATGGCTACCCGTCATTGCGAGGAGGCAGCCGACGAAGCAATCTCTAGAAAGGTTAACCTATTTAGAGATTGCCACGTCGCCCCGATGCGGGACTCCTCGCAATGACGGGGCGAATTCTATACTTTAAAGGATTTATTCATGTTCATCGGCATCGACCTCGGCGGGACCAAAATAGCCGCCGCAATTACGGATAATAACGCCAAGCTCGATCAGCGGATCCTGCGCTGGACCGAAGCTGAGCTTGGACAGCAAAAAGTTATCGATAATGTTTTTGCCTCGATCGACGATCTTTTACAGGGCCAGCAGCGCTCCAGTCTGAAAGCCATAGGCATAGGTATCCCTGGCCGGATCAAGGATAATATAATCTTAAATGCTCCTAACCTCTCTTGCTGGGTCGGTTTGAACCCGGTACAGATCATCCAGGAAAAATACCGCGTCCCGGTCTACGCTCAAAATGACGCCAACGTGGCAGCACTGGGAGAAATGATCTACGGCGCGGGTATAGGAAAAAAGAATTTCCTGTATATGACCATCAGTACAGGTATAGGCGGCGGTATTATCAATGAAGGTAAATTATTGCGCGGATACAATGACCTGGGCGGAGAGATCGGCCATACGGTCGTCGTGCCGGACGGGCCGGTTTGCGGCTGTGGTCAGCGCGGCTGTTTAGAAGCGTTAGCCTCGGGAACAAATTTGGCCAGGATCATTCGTGAAAGGATCAAAGCGGAAAGACCAAAGACCAAGATCCTGGAACTGGCCGGCAACGATGTAG
>JBAZXJ010000248.1:970-2586 GCA_041659865.1 Candidatus Margulisiibacteriota bacterium
ACGATGTAGAAAAGATCACGACGAAACACTTAGCCGAAGCGGTAAATCTTGGCGACACCTTTGCCCTGGGAATATTAGAGAAAGCCGCCTACCACATTGCGCTAGGCTTAAATAATTATATACATTTACTTGATCCGGAATTAATTATTATCGGCGGAGGGTTAAGCAACTTTGGCGAACTATTCTTCCGCTTCATCAAACAGCATCTGCGCGATATTCACAGGAACGAAGGCGTGGCTTTGCCGGACGTTGTTCCTTCTCCTCTGGGCCAGGACAGCGGCGTGGTCGGGGCGGTGGCGCTGGCGGTGACCGGCGGCCTTTAGTTAGCCAGTTTACCAGTTGCCAGTTTGCCAGTTAACGGTTCCTCAAAAAACCTACCGGATCAAAACCTGATGACCATTCTTTGTCATCTTCAGAACCGCTGAGCAAGTACAGTATAGCGTTTATTTTTTCGTCTTGGGATCCATACTTTTTTTCAATTTCCTCGATCTTCACACGCAGCTCTTCGTTCGATAACCATAACTTCTTGATCTGGATAAATACTCGCATGATCCTGATGTTGATCGCTATAGCCTGCTCACTATGCAGAATACTTGAAAGCATAGCTATCCCTTGTTCCGTAAAGGCGTAAGGCAGAGATCTGCTTTTCGAGAAAATATTTGCGATTCCAAATTGGAATCGCAAATTTTCCGCCTCTTTCCGGTTCAATTGGAACATGAAATCCTCTGGAAAACGCTTATTGTTCCTTTTAACAGCTTTGTTCAAATTGCCCGTTTTAATGCCATACAACGTTGCCAGGTCTCGATCCAGCATGACCTTGACCCCTCTTAACAAGTATATTTTTCTCTCAATGATCTCCCGTGAGATCACAATGTGTCCGGCCATTAGGCGAACTCCTTTACATTAATTAGTGGATCATTTATCTCAACGAATAATTACTTGCAGTCCATCTTAGGGCAGTATTTTTATGTTTGGTATTATAGCAGAATATTTATGACGTTACAATGAGCATATTGATAGTACCTCAACAGGATGGTGGTTACGAGCTGGCTGTAAAATATTCCGACATGATCGATCCCCCCCGTAGGGACGAAACATTGTTCGGGCCCTACATTCATTATGAAAGAAAAAGGGCACGCGCAACGTGCCCCTGTTCTGTTAATTTCGTCCTACTCAATACAGCTGGTCGCTGAGCCTGCGGTCACTGAGCTTGTCGAAGTGTCGAAGCGCCCTTTGTGCCTATTTCTTCTCCAGGTTCTCGATCCGCTTGATCAATTTGCCGTTGATGGCTTTTAATTCGTCGGTCTCTTTTTTCAGCAGGTCGTTTTTCACGTTGAGTTCCTTGACCGCTTTGATCAAAATGAACTGCATCTCGTCCCGTCTGACATTTAAATGTTTATCCTGATCTTCATAGACCAGGGTCGGGAATACTTCCTGGATCTCCTGGGCGATCACGCCGTAATGCATCGTATCATCGAGCTTGGCTTCTCTTTTCCAGTTGTAGGTCACCGGGTTCAGTTTATTTATTAAGCCCAAAGTATCACTCATAGGGGTGATGTTCTGTTTCAGACGTCTATCCGACCAGGATGCGTTCCAACCTCCAAAGGCATATATTG
>JBAZXJ010000249.1:0-2563 GCA_041659865.1 Candidatus Margulisiibacteriota bacterium
GATGTATTAAAGACCCAGCATGGTGTTTTCAGGATCGCTGAACCCCCTCATGAACTGCTTTTGGAGTGCGGAGAAAAACTTGGGCCGATCGATATCGATTGGGAGTCTTATGGCGAACTTAATGCGGAAAAGAATAACGCTATCCTGGTCTGCCATGCTCTGACCGGGGATTCTCATGTTGCCGGCAAAGCTGATCCTAAAGACCCTAAGACGGGTTGGTGGGATCCCATGGTCGGTCCCGGCAAGCCTTTGGATACAAATAAGTATTTCATTATCTGCTCTAATATTCTTGGGGGGTGTAGCGGTACGACCGGTCCCTCTTCGATCAACCCACGAACTGGTCAGCCTTACGCTATGACCTTGCCTACAGTAACCATAAAAGATATGGTAAATTGCCAGAAGGAACTGGTCGAAAAAAAATTCGGTATAAAGAAACTACTTTCGGTCATTGGTGGTTCAATCGGTGGTATGCAGGTTTTGAAATGGGCGGTCCTTTATCCGGAACTGGTCGAAAGTATCATTCCTCTTTCCACAACCGCCAAGCTTACCCCCCAGGCGATAGCTTTTAACAAGATCGGCCGCCGGGCGATCATGCTTGACCCTAAATGGAATAATGGTAGTTATTACAAGGACCAGCCGGAGTTGGACGGTCTCGCCTTAGCCAGAATGGTCGCTCATATCACCTACCTTTCTGAAGAAGGAATGCGTCAGAAATTCGGTCGTGATTCCAGGGATCACAGTATCTTTGAACTAAATGATAGTTTTGAGGTCGAGCATTATTTGGATCACCAGGGCTATAGCTTTATTAAGCGCTTTGACGCCAATTCATATATATATTTAAGCAAAGCCATGGATATCTTTGACCTGAGCCGAAATTATGACTCCATTGAGGCTGCCTTAAAAAGGATCAACGCCAAAGTTTTGACCATTACCTTTACCTCTGACTGGCTTTTTCCTCCTTTTCAGACAGAAGAGCTTGTGGAAATATTGCAGAAAAATGATGTCGATATTGAATACCACAAGCTGGAATCCCCTAAAGGTCATGATGCCTTTTTGATCGAATACAAATTGATCAACCCGATCATCACGAGTTTCCTGCAAAGGGTAGAGCGCAAGTCCTAAGGTGTGAAGTGAGCTGTGGTCCCGTATTCTTGCTACTGACTACTGTTTGCTTTTATGATATATTTAAAAAAAGTCCCAAGCCATGACAGCAAAGAGGATAAATGCCGGAAATAACAAAAAGCACTGCAGCTCCGCAAGAGGTTAAAAGCGACCTTAATTCTGCCAGACAGCATGCCTCGAAAACTGGCGATCTAGAGCAAGTCAAAGACAAAGTGTTCGATAAGTTGTTGTCTGCTTTTCGCAAATTCAGTGAGAACCAGGATATTACCGGCCCCTATCTTGGTCCTGCAGGGCATTTTCAGATCCAGAATCTTGAGCAGATCTTTGCGGAAGTAGTGCAAAAAGCAAGTGAAGTAACGGATACTAATACTGGAATAATTGAGAAGCTTAAGTTAGAATTGTTCCCAAAAGAGCTAGGCCGGCTGGATGTGGAGATAACTTTGATCGGCAAACAAATGGTCAGCATAGCCTTTTATGCTGAAACAGAAATAAAAAAGGTCTTGAAGGACAGTATTTATAAACTGGAGAAGAGCTTAACAAAAGAGGGGATCAGCGCCAGGATAGTCGTGGAACAAGCTCCGGCAAAATAGTTAGCTAGCATGTAATACCTTAAACCTAGGTGTCAATATAATGAACGAAGAGATATCTTTTAACCGAACCTTAAAACTTCCTGCAGCCATCGGTGACTGGACCAAGATCAAGGCGGTCGTTGCCGCGGCTAAACAGGTCCGCCCCGGACTTTTCAGTTTTGATCGCCTAGGCGAGTCGGAATTGACCAGGATCCATCTGTTGCATTATCGCTTTGGAGAAGAGTTGATCCAGAAACTGACCAAGGACCTAAAGATCAAGCTGGTCTTAAGGTCGGTCAGTTCAGAACAATATAATTATCGTTCATTCCGCAGCAAGTTAAAAGGCGGGTTGGTCCAGGCGGAGGTCGTGCTGCCTGCCAACCAGCGTTTTGCCATCTATTATGATCTTCCTCTGCTGGAATTGCTTTTGAATCGGGCCATGGGTGGTGCTACGGAAGATTTTGAACATAGAGAGACCTTGTCCGAACTAGATAAAAAAGCCTTGCAGACGGTGATCACCCAGTATTTTTCATCCTTGCAACATGCCTGGGGTTCTGCGGAAACCCAGTTCCTTTTCGAACTGCATCACCCCGACCTGATCGGTGATACAGCGATCTCGGCTGGTGATGGAGTTGTCGCCGTGACTGTTGAACTTGGTATAGGTGATGATCTTGTTCAGAAGATGATATTTTTATACAGTAATAAGGTCTTGCGCCAGCTGATCAAACAGCTGGGCAGGGCTCCATTTGTGGAAAATATCAATTTACAGGTAAAGACCAAGAAGACCATCTTGATACCGATCAGAGCTGAGCTTGGCGAGACTGAGCTGGTCATGGAAGAATTGAGCGCGCTGGAAGCGGGCGATGTGATCC
>JBAZXJ010000250.1:0-2525 GCA_041659865.1 Candidatus Margulisiibacteriota bacterium
CGCCGAAGTCGACGGTACCAGCAGTGAACTATCTAACGCCCCCGCCGGAACCGATCGAAGCGTAATTGATCTGCACGCCTTTTTCCTTGTTATAGACCGAAGCCCATTTCATATACAGAGGGTAGGGGAAAGTCGCCCCCGCGCCATTGAGCATCATCGCACCGAACAATAACTGCGCCGACAAGACCAGCATCAGAGCGCCTAAAACCACTTTCATATATTTTCTCATCTTCATCTTCTCCTTATTCTTAATTACTTTACTTCTTATACTTCTTTACTTCTTTACTTCTTGTCTTCTTGTCTTAGAACGCCGCCACCGCATGCATATAAGCGACCTGTGTTATCGCTCCATTGCTCCCGGGCTGCGAGGTCTGGACATCCCAGGCAAGTTTCACACTGGGGCTACACTTAATAAATACGCCCCATAAGGTTTTTTTCTTCTCATTATCGCTGATCGTAGAATCCGGATCGTAATTATCGACACGTCCGATCAGGCCAAAGCCCAAAGGTGTATTATAGAAACCGCCGATGCTTAGACCGCTGATGCCATTACGCGCGGTATTGGCTCCGGTCAGCAGTTCAGCATAGATCGTTCCGTTCTGCTCATTCTTCAGGGCTATAATGGCTCCCGCTTGGGTGGAGTTCTGGGAAACGATCGTCGTCGTATCCAGACCTTCCTTGATATTGGTATAGACACCAGCGATGACCGTACCCAGCGCCTCGTTGCTCATCATGGTCCAATTCAAACGCAGACTAAGGTCTTTGGCGTTATTGGACTCGGAACTCTTGTAACCAGGACCGTTGAACAGGGTCGCGTGGTATTCCATGTCTGGCAGGATCGGCAGGCTGAAGGTCCCGGCAAGACCAAGCCCAAAATCCGCAGAGGACATTATGCCTTCGTTATCCGCGAACTGCTTCATGATATAGGCGTTATCCCAGACCTTGTCCGCCCAGTCGATCCACATATTATGCTGAAGGCCTAGCTTGGCGGTCGCGGTCAAAGGGATCCCGGCAGGCACGCCCAACGGCAGATCAAGATAGGCGTATTTTAGATAATCATACAGTTGAGCGGAACCAGCGGTAGCGCTTACCCGGCCGACGTCCAGGGTCATTCTGAAAGAAGTGCCATCGGCGGCAAGTTTCTTTTTTAAAGTAATATAACCGCGGCTGACGTCGAAACCATTATAAGCCGTACTGTTCCTTTGGGGATTCTGGTAAGTGAAACGGAATTCTCCGCTGACCTTGGCATCGTTATTATCACTTTTGATCGAATCCAGCTGGGTCTTGAGGTCTTTTACGGCCTTGTTCGTATCTTCTCTCAGATCAGTTATCACATCATAAACATCATCGTCCGCAGCATAAGCTGACACGGACAGAGCTAACTGGCCTACTATCAATAATCCCAAGATCAAAGCTATTTTATAAATATTACGCATTGCACAACCTTTCTTTCTTATTATTTAACTTGTGGGCATTAGACATTAATTGATCCGTACCTGGCCTCCTTTCGCGAAGCTTACAGCGAAACTATACTTCTGCAGTGTTAAAGGGTGATGAATATTGTGTTAAGTTTTGGTTAAGTTTTAATTGCTCCGTAGTCCAGCAATTTTAATGCAGGGCTCTGCTCCGCATCCCGGGAAGATTTCTTTTTGCCGCATAAGTGACTTGCGCGCGAAAAAATGCAAGATCTGCTGAAGGAGAAGGTTTCCTGGATCGGGGTGAAGAAGGCCCCCTAAATCCCCCTAAAGGGTGACTTCGAGCATGACTGCGAGAAGAATTGGGAGTTCACAAGTAAGGACCAGGCATGCCTGGTCCTTACTTGTTTCTGGATATTAAGAAGGTGCTGGATCTTATTTGCAAGCTTCTTTTAAACAGCCATTCTGAAGTCACCCTTTAGGGGGATTTAGGGGGCAAAAAGCAAGGGTCTATCGTAGCAGGTAGTTTGCTCCCGGTGCTCCCAGTATTAGCAAAGAGCCTTAGCGACTATTGCTCCAGGGGCAGGTAGATCGTGAAGGAGCTGCCTTTGCCTTCCACGCTTTTAACCTCAACTTTGCCTTGATGCAGCAGTGCAATGTGCTTAACGATCGAAAGCCCTAGGCCCGTCCCTCCTTGCTTACGGGAGCGAGACTTGTCAACCACGTAGAAGCGCTCAAAGAGCCTGGACAGGGCCTCTTCCGGGATACCCAAGCCTGAATCTTCAACGGTAATCATTAGGAAATGGTCTTGCAGCGCCATACGAACAATGATCTTGCCTGTTTCCGTGTACTTGACCGCGTTATCGATCAGATTGATCAGCGCCTGTTCCAGACGAAAGGCATCGGCTTTTATCCTGGGCAGGTCTTTTTCCGTGATCACTTCTATGGCAATGTTCTTGGCTTTCAGTTTCTGGGTGAAAAGCGGCAAGATGTTATTGACCAGCTCAGTCATGGACACTTCCTCAAGTTCCAGCTGTAATTTGCTGTTCTCCAGTTCGGACAACAACATCAGGTCCTGCACGATGTTGATCATGCGGTCCGTACTGTTCT
>JBAZXJ010000251.1:0-2522 GCA_041659865.1 Candidatus Margulisiibacteriota bacterium
CAGCGTTACAAACTACATATTTAATTTCACTGACCGCATCTTTGGTCAGCGACCATTTCAGACCGGTCGGAAAACCACCGCCGCCGCGTCCGCGCAAGCCGGACTTTTTGATCTCGGAGATGACCTGGTCCGGTTTCATCTCGAACAAGACCTTTTCCAGGGCCAGATAACCTTCGCGCGCGATATACTCTTCGATCTTTTCTGGATCGATCACTCCGCAATTCCGCAGAACTATCCGGAGTTGTTTATGGTAACTTTTGTTAGCGCCTTTGGGGGCCAGTGATTTGGTCAAAGGCTTATTATTGATCAAATGACCGGTGATCAGCTCGGGGACATCGCTTACCTGGACCTTGCAGTAGACCGTTTCGTCCGGCAGGAATTTGACCACTGGGCCAGAACCGCAGTAACCGAAGCAGCCGGTCTTGACCACCTGGACGCTCTCGGTAAGCCCTTTGCTGTCCACTTCCTTTAGCAAGGCATCATAAAGCAGGTTGTTATTGCAAGCTTCTGCGCCGGTCCCGGTACAAACTAAAATATATTTTCCAAAAGGCATCTGATCTTTTCCTATTTATGTTCCAGAATATCGGTCGAGGGTTTGTCCTGGACCAGGTCGCTCACAAGCTTTTTATTCACGATATGTTTCTGCACGATACGGCGCGCCGCTTCCTCGTCGACTTTGCTATAAATAATATCCGGCATATCCGGCATTACTATTTCCACGGTCGGCTCGGTACTGCAGGTCCCCATACAGCCGGTCTGCTTGACCTCTACGTCCTTTAATTCTTTCTTGTTAACTTCATCAAGAAAAGCGTTGAAGGTTTCCTTGGCGCCGGCAGCGATACCACATGTACCCATCCCAACGATTATCTGGACCTTTTTGCCTGCGTAAAATTCCCCCGCCTGGGCGGTTCTTAGTTTCTTTAAAGATTCACGGTTCAATTTCGGCATTATTTATCCTTATATTGACTGAAGATGGCGGGCAATTTTTCCTTGGTCAGATTCCCGTAGACCTTGTCGTTGATCATCATAACGGGGGCCAGACCGCAGCAACCGATACAGCGTACCGCTTCGAGAGAGAACTTACCGTCGGCAGTAGTTGAGTTCAGGCCGATACCAAGCATATTCTCGAATTCCTTGATCAGGTCCTCGCCGCCCTTTAAATAGCAGGCGGTCCCCATGCAAACGGAAATTATGTTCTTGCCGGGTTTTTTTAATTTGAAAAAATGGTAGAAAGTTATCACGCCGTAGATCTTGGCCAGGGGTACATCGAGCATTTCGGTAAGCTGGAATGCGACTTCGCGAGGCACATAACCGTATTCTTCCTGTACGCGGTGCAGGACCATGATCAAATTCCCCGGCTTATCCTTCCAGGAAGCGATGAATTCCATCAATTGTGCCGACAGTTCTGTCTTGGCTACTTTTGTGCCCGGCATTGCTTTCCCCTTCTTTTTAGTGAAGAGCCATTATATATGAAGAGAGTGGTTTGGGGAAGATGGATTTTTTGAAGAAGTCAGAATGCAGAATTCAGTATGAAGGAAAGCAGGAATGCCAGGGAAGCAGGAAGAGCGCACCGTCATTGCGAGGAGGCATCCGACGTGGCAATCTCGGCAAAGTATCCCCTGCCGAGATCGCTTCGTCGCCCCGATGCGCCTGCGCGTTGGAGCGCTATGGCGCACAAGCGCGGGACTCCTCGCAATGACGGAGCATTATCTCTTTTTGTAGTGAGTATGTAACAACTGATGCGACTTGTGGCCCAGTGGCTTATCCAGAAAGGTTTTATACAATTCCTGCACGACCGGATTTTCATGCGACTTTCTGATCGGCAGATTTTGGTCTTCCTGATAGAGCGCGGCCATGCGTTTTTTTCTGGTCTCGGTATTGGTCGGGATCGGCTGACCACCGCCGCCGATACAGCCGCCGGGACAGGTCATGATCTCAATAAAAGTATAAGGCGACTTGCCGGCCTGGACCTCTTCCAGCAAGGTCCTTGCCTTGCTCAAAGAGCTGGCCACAGCAACTTTTATTTTCAGGCCATTGAGGTCGACTTCCGCCGTTTTGATCCCTTGCAAGCCGCGCAAGCTTTCAAATTCCAGTTTAGCCAAAGGCTGACCGGTTATGACCTCATAAGCAGTACGCAAGGCTGCTTCCATCACGCCGCCGGTCGCCCCAAAGATAGTACCAGCACCTGTGGAAATTCCCAGGGGCTGGTCAAAATCCTCATCTGGCAAAGCAGTGAACCTTATCCCTGCTTCTTTCATCATCCTGGCGACTTCCCTGGTCGTAAGTACATGGTCAACGTCCTGAAAACTTTCGCTGTCTTTCAGGTTCATTTTTTTCTGCCAGTATTTGAAGGCCCCGTTCATTTCACTGCGCTTGGCTTCGAATTTTTTTGCGGTACAAGGCATTATGGAAACTACTACGATCTTGCGCGGATCGATACCCAGTTTTTCGGCGTAATAAGTTTTAGCTATAGCACCGAACATCTGCTGGGGCGATTTACAGGATGACAAATGTTGTAATGC
>JBAZXJ010000252.1:0-2518 GCA_041659865.1 Candidatus Margulisiibacteriota bacterium
CGTGGAGATATATTCCCATGGATTAGCATCGACCTTGTAGAAGCGCTGGCGAAATTTCCAGAACGCGGTACAGGCGGAAACCTTGCGGGCGATCGAGCGGCGGGAGTAATTTTCGCTTTGCATATGATGCAGGAACAGCCGGGCCTCGGTGACGGTAACCTCTATCGGCAGGCCCTGCTTTTCCAAAAAAGCACGCAAGGCCAACAAGTCTCTCTGATACGCAAGAACAGTATTGGGCGAATAGTTACGTTCTTTGTGCAGGTAGTCCAGGAAATCTTTAGCTTCCCCGTCCCAGTTGAACATTAGGTCTGGGCGGTAGGTATCGCCGGGGCCTCCGGGATAGGGGCTTGCACCGGCAAAGAATATTTTTGCCTTCTGGCGTCGGTCAATTCGAGGTAATCATCTTCATAGACCCATTTTTCCGACTTGGCTTCTTCACGCACGTCGACATGTACGAATTTCTTAAAAGGATAGAAACCGATGCCATGCGCCTGGGCGATCGTTTCGGCATAGCTGAAAACTTCTTCCAGAGGAACGCCATCGACGGTAATATCCGCAGCCTGCCCGCGGGCATGGTAGCTCTTGCGCACGCCGCCCTGCTTTTCAGCATAGTCCGGACAAGTGTAGCCCTTTAAGATATTCACTCTTTTGTTAAAATGAGTACGCATCATTTCCAGAACGCCGACCAGGGTCAGGCTGATCTTGAAAGCGTCTTTGCACTCTCCGCAGCGGCAGGTAAAATCTCTTTTGCCAAAATGTTCGCTTAAGTCTCCCATGATTATTTCTTCCTCCTGGCTAGTTCGGCATAAATATCTTCTGGTTTTAGTCCGCTTTGCGCCAACAAGATC
Organism: Candidatus Margulisiibacteriota bacterium; assembly: GCA_041659865.1. Taxonomy (GTDB): domain Bacteria; phylum Margulisbacteria; class JBAZXJ01; order JBAZXJ01; family JBAZXJ01; genus JBAZXJ01. Next base: position 849 of record JBAZXJ010000252.1, read on the forward strand.
AAGGTATGGAACCAGAGGTCGGCAACTTCGTAAACCAATTCCTCTTTATTATTCTTGGCAGCGATGATAACTTCGGCGGCTTCTTCGCCGACTTTCTTTAAGGTTTTATCGATGCCCTTTTCCATAAGATAACAGACATAGGAACCCTCTTTCGGGTTTTTTTGCCTGTCCAGGATCGTGGCGTAAACTTCGTTTAAAATATCATTGTTCATTGTTGCTCGAGCCTCCTAAAATAACAGCTCTTGTTGCCAGTATGACAGGCAGGGCCGATCTGTTCAACCTTGATCAGCAAACTGTCACCATCGCAATCATAATATATTTCCTTAACGTTTTGAAAGTGTCCGGAGGTTTCGCCTTTGTGCCACAATTTGCCTCGTGAACGGCTCCAGAACCAGGTTTGTTTTGTGTCCAGGGTCTTTTGCATGGACTCTTTGTTCATGTAGGCCTGCATCAACACCTCGCCGCTCTGCGCGTCTTGCACTATTACTGGGATCAATCCCTTGCTATCGTATTTAAGCTCGGTATTCATTTTATTCTTTTTTGCAATTCGTCAATTTGAGATTCCAGTTGTTTGATCTTTGCCTGCTGTTCCTTGAAGGCTTCGATGAACAATGGCGCCAGCTTGCTGTATTCGACGGACTTATAACCATCACTACCTTCAGATACGACCTCCGGAACAACTTTTTCTACTTCCTGGGCGATGACACCTATCTGCTTTTTCTTGTCCGCGCCCTGGTTCCAGTTAAAGTAATAACCATTTAGCAGCTCGATCTTGTCTATAGCGCCCGTTAACTTCACCAGATTTGTTTTGAGCCTGGCATCAGAGAACTGAGCCCAGGAATTGGCCCTAGCCTCACTGCCATCCCCTGCATTGCCGACCTGCAAGCGGTATCCAGGGTTCGTTGTCCCTATGCCGACCAGGCCGTTTCTGGCCCAATACATTAATTCCTTGTTGTCGCCCCCAGACAATTTAAGGTCAGCGCCACCGGTACTGTCGATATCATTTACCATAGAGAACGTATAAGTGCGGCCGGAAACAAAGGATAGCACATTAGGGAGATTCCCGGCGCCGGGTTTTGCTATGCTAAGCATGGCACCTGGTAGCGTTGTTCCAATACCAACGAAGCCATACGATTTTATCGCCATTACCGGCAGGTCGGCACCGGCAGCACCGCCCACCCCCTTGGTAAAAAAGAACAGATCTGCTCCTGCGCCTAAGCCGGTCCCGCTTTGCCGTGCTTGTATACCGGCGACATTAACATGTCCATCAGCCTGGCCAGCAGACCTCGAAAAGTATAAGCCGCCCAAATGGGCGGCATCTGTATTCTGATTGGAGACAAGGTTCACGATCGCCTCGTTGTTGGCAGAATAAACATCGATCATTCTTCCCAGCGCCTCTGGCCGAAAAAAAGCACCAGTATTGATATATGCGGCAGGGGTTGAAGTTCCGATGCCGAGGTTACCGCCTTCGAAAGAATACACAACCTTAGAAGTTGAATCCTGCCGCATGCGGAAGCCGTTGGTCAATCCGCCGATACCAAAAAGAAAGACCTCGTTGTTCGCCGCCGAGGCCGAGGTCTCGACCCTTAAGGCCATCGTGCCTGTGCCGTCTGACGTTCTGTAAACGTGAAGCTTCCCGCTCGGGCCGGTCAGACCGATACCGACGTTGC